>RFKT01000297.1 GCA_003694225.1 Candidatus Dadabacteria bacterium | reverse complement strand
GAGATAGGGGTGTCTTACGGTGAGAAAACCAAAAAGAGTTATATAAATAACAAACCCGTAAGGGGATTGGAGAACTTTATAGGCTCGTTCTTGGCTGTCGTTTTCACTCCTGATGATTTGGGGCTTGTTAAAGGACAGCCCTCACTTAGGCGAAGCTTCACCGATAAGTACATATCTTTTCAAGACAAGGGTTTCATCTCATCTGCTGTCAGTTACAGGAGAGCGCTTAAACACAAAAGTGTTGTGCTTAGGGAAGGCAGACGGAAAGAAGAGCTGCTGGCACTAAATGCCATTTTGGCAAAACACGGCTCTGAAGTAATTTATAAGCGGAAGTTATTTATTGAAATGCTTAATAAGATATCGAAGAAATATTATAGGAAAGTTAGCGGGGATAGAGAGATACTGGAGCTTAGCTACAAGGCAAAAATAGCGGGGATGGACAGGGCAGAAATAGAGGAAAACCTCTACAGGGGATTTGATGAGGCCCTCGATGAAGAGGTAAGGGCTAAAAAAAGCCTTATAGGTCCTCACCGCGATGACATAAAGATAGAGATTAGCGGAGTGGATGCACGCTATTTCGCATCTCAGGGGCAGGTTAGAAGCGTGGTACTTTCCCTTAAATTAGCTATAATAGAGATGTTAAGAGAAAAAACTAGCGATACCCCTGTAGTGCTTTTAGACGATGTTGATTCTGAGTTAGACAGAAACAGGAAGAGAATATTTTATGAAGAGCTGTTTTCCGGTGAAAATCAGATTTTTGTAACCGGCACAGAGATAAGCAGAGAGGTTTTAGAGATGAACCGCACTATAGGCAAGTACAAGGTGGTTGAGGGGAACATCAGTAGAATATGACACAAATTTTTGTTAACAATCTTAAGCAAGGGGTTTTGCCATAACCCCTTAATTATCCTATAATGCGATAGAATAAGAGTGCTTTTCTGTATTAACTCCAGATGAGGAAAGGTGGAAGAAGCGGCGAACAGTCAAGAGCGTCGGGGTGAGACTTCCGTTGAAAGCATAGGAAGTTACGGAGCCACGCAGATAAAAGTCCTAGAAGGGCTTGAAGCTGTGAGGAAGCGTCCCGGCATGTACATAGGAGATACCAGCGAGCGAGGATATCACCATCTCGTTTATGAAGTTATTGACAACTCTGTAGATGAGGCGCTTGCTGGGTATTGCACAGAGATTGAAGTGGTAATTTGTGAGGACGGCTCAATATCTGTTGAAGATAATGGAAGAGGGATCCCAGTTGCTATACATCCCAGTGAAGGTGTGAGCTCTGTTGAAGTGGTTATGACAAAGCTTCACGCTGGAGGGAAATTTGAAGGAGAAGCCTATAAGGTATCAGGGGGACTTCACGGCGTAGGAGTATCCGTTGTAAACGCTCTCTCCGAATGGCTCAAGGTCGAGGTCAGGAAGAACGGCAAGCTTCACTTTATGGAGTTTAAAAGGGGGAGGCCTGTGGCTCCGCTTAGGGCTGTAGGAGATAGCGAAGGAACCGGGACGAAGGTTTGGTTTATGCCTGACCGGGAGATCTTTGAAGAAGTAATGGGGTTTAATTACGAAACCTTGGTGCACAGAATAAGGGAGCTTGCATTTTTGAATGCTGGGCTTAAGTTCCGCATCAAGGACCTCAGAAAAGGCCGGGAGAGGGAGCAGGAATTTTACTATGAAGGAGGCATTAAAAGCTTTGTAGAGTATGTAAATAAGCCCAAAGCCCCTCTTTATAAAGAGATAATGTACTTTTCAGCTGAAAGGGACAACGTTGTTCTAGAAGTCGCCCTCCAGCACAATCAAGGTTATCAGGAGAATATATATACCTATGCCAACAATATTCATACGCAGGAAGGAGGAACTCACCTTTTTGGGTTTAAGTCTGCACTTACAAGGTGCATCAACAGCTATGCGTCAAAAAACGGCTTTTTGAAGGGACTAAAGGAGGGAATTCAGGGAGAGGACACGAGAGAAGGATTGACAGCAGTTATAAGCATAAAACTGCCCGAACCCCAATTTGAAGGACAGACAAAGACAAAGCTTGGAAATAGCGAGATAAAAGGGCTCGTAGAGCAGATAGTGGGAGACAATCTATCTAGATTTCTCGAGGAAAACCCCAAGGTAGCAAAGCTTGTAGTTAATAAAGCTGCTGATGCCGCAAGGGCAAGACAGGCGGCAAGAAAAGCCAAAGAACTTGTAAGGCGTAAGGGCGCCCTTGATGCAGGCAATCTGCCGGGAAAACTTGCGGACTGCCAAGATGAAAACCCGGAAAATTGCGAGCTCTTCTTGGTAGAGGGTGATTCGGCAGGAGGATCTGCAAAACAGGGAAGGGATAAGAAATATCAAGCTGTTTTGCCTCTTAAGGGGAAGATTCTAAATGTAGAAAAGGCGCGCTTTGACGCCATGCTCGCCTTTGAAGAGATAAGAACAATAATTACAGCCTTGGGAACTGGTATAGGAAGTGAGGATTTCGACATTTCAAAACTTCGGTACCACAAGATAATAATTATGACCGATGCCGATGTAGATGGCAGCCATATAAGGACTTTGCTTCTTACCTTCTTTTATAGGCAGATGCATGATGTGATTGCTGGCGGCTATCTTTATATAGCGCAACCTCCTCTTTATAAAGTTAAAAAAGGAAGAACTGAAAGGTATGTTAAAGATGACGCCGAGCTTCGGCGGATGGTAGTGGATGAAGCGATATCAAATATATCTGTTTTGTCTAGTGATGGCAGAAAGACAGAGGGAGAGGATCTTCGTGAAATAGTGTTGAGCTTAGGAAAAATTCCGTCTCTTCTAGATGAATTTAGAGGACGTTTTGATCCACGAGTCATTCTTGAGTTTGCCAAGTTGCGAAAAAGTCGGGATGTTTTTAAAGAGAAAGAAAAAACAGAAAAGCTTGCTCAGGCTATAGTAGAAAGTATAAAGGAGAAGCTGTTTACACCTGAGTGTGGCTGCGAGGTGGTTAGCCATAACGGAGGATGGGGCATTAAGGCTGTAACTCGGTTAAACGGTGTACAGGTGGAAACCCTTCTATCTTCAGACCTTTATCAGATGCCCGAATATAACCAGCTAAGCTCTATACTAAAGAGAGCAACAGCTCTTGGTTCTCCTCCGTTTAAAGTGTTTATAAACGGCGAAGATAAGCCCGACTATGAGCATCTCTCTGTAGAGGAGATCTCAAGGGTAATTTTGGAAGCTGGTAAGAAGGGATTTTCCATCCAGCGGTATAAAGGGCTTGGAGAGATGAATCCCGATCAGCTCTGGGAGACAACGATGAATCCTGAGAAAAGAAATCTTCTTCAAGTCAGGGTCGAAGATGCTATTGACGCGGATGAGGTATTTACTGTGCTTATGGGCGATCAGGTAGAACCAAGGAGGAAGTTCATTGAAGAAAACGCTCTAAACATCAGGAATCTAGATATTTAACAGATGCGTTCGAGTACGCTAAAAATTCGAATAAAAAAATTGTAGTTTTTTCTGATCTATGGGAAAGCTTCTTATAACTGCCGGCCTTGCGCTTATAATGTTAGGGGTTTTAATTCAAACTGGGCTTTTAAACTGGTTTGGAAGGCTTCCCGGCGACATAAAGTACGAGGGGCAAAACTCCGTAATCTTTTTCCCATGGGTGTCAATGTTAGTTATAAGCCTTGTGGCTACAGTAGTCCTCAACCTGCTTGGAAGAAGGTAGCGTTTAAGCATCTTTTTTATTTTGGTCTTTCGTTTCCTGCTCAATCCTCCTTTGGAACCACCCTTTTATTTCTACCTGCTTAGGTCTCGCTATAGCAAGCGCCCCGTCACTTACATCTTTGGTAATCGCTGAGCAGGCGCCTATGTAAGCGTTTTTCCCAATGGTTACAGGGGCTACAAGGACAGAATTGCTGCCAGTTGATGCTCCGTTCTTAATGGTGGTTTTATGCTTTCTAAAACCGTCGTAATTCGCAGTAATTGTGCCGGCTCCGAAATTAACTCCTTCCCCAACTTCCGCATCCCCTATATATGTAAGATGCCCTGCTTTCGTGCCGGTTCCAAGAGAGGAGTTTTTTACCTCAACAAAGTTGCCTACTCTTACATCTTTGCTGAGAGATGCTCCAGGGCGAAGGTGACAAAATGGACCTACCGATGCACTTTCTCCCACTTCGCTTTTTTCAATACGAACACCAAGCTTTAGGCGAGCTCCTTTTTTAATAATTGAGTCAATGATGATTGCGCACCCCTCAATGG
>RFKT01000296.1 GCA_003694225.1 Candidatus Dadabacteria bacterium | reverse complement strand
TATAGAGAAGATGGCATCTATATTTGGAAATGGTCGGTTATTTTTGGAGGTTCAACCCCACACGATTCCGGAGCAGCAAAAACTTAACGCCGCATGTTTTGATTTTGCTAAAGATATGGGGCTTCCAGTCGTTGCTACAACTGATTGTCACTATGCTAAGGAAGAAGATCATTACGCCCAAGAAGTCCTGATGTGCATATCTACCGGAAAGCAGATCACAGACACTGATAGAATAAAACACGATGGAATTAAGCTTCACCTTATGACTGGTGAGGAGGTATTGGCTGGGCTTGGGGAATTTAGCGGAGCGGAAGAGGCTATAGATAATTCAGTTATGATTGCCGAAATGTGTAATATAGAATTTGATTTTTCAAAGCACTATATGCCCCGTTTTGCAATGGAAAACGGAGAGTCTTTGGAGAGTGTTCTCAGGAAAAAAGCGCGCGAAGGTTTAGAGCTTAGGTTTGCTGAGATCAGGGAACGGGGAGAAGAGTTTTCTGCTGCACTTGAGCAGGAATATCGGGATAGGCTTGAGAATGAATTGGATTTGATTGAAAAAATGGGGTTCCCGGGGTATTTCCTTGTAGTGGCTGATTTTATAGTCTGGGCCAAGAGTCAGGGAATACCGGTAGGGCCGGGAAGGGGAAGCTGTGCCGGCTCTTTGGTTGCATATTCTTTAAGGATTACAGAGATAGATCCGGTAAAGAATAAGCTTATCTTTGAGAGATTTCTGAATCCAGAAAGAGTTTCACTCCCTGATATTGATGTTGATTTCTGCATAAATGGACGAGACAAGGTTATACAGTATGTAATTGAAAAATACGGAAAGGATCGGGTTGCGCAGATAGTTACCTTTGGAACCTTGAAGGCAAAAGCAGCCATTAAAGATGTAGGCAGAGTTTTGGGAATAAGCTATGCAGAAACGGATCGCATCGCTCAACTTGTACCGGCACCCCGACAGGGGTTTGATTTCTCCCTCGAAGAGTCTCTTCGGATGGAAAAGAGGCTGGCTGATTACGCAAAGAATGAAGGCAAAGAGCTAATTTCTCTCGCGTTAAAGCTTGAGGGGCTTACGAGACATACATCCACGCATGCGGCGGGAGTTGTAATTGGCGACAGGCCATTGGTGGAGCTTCTCCCAATTATGGTGGATAAAGATGGAAATGATGTAACACAGTATTCAATGAGCTACGTTGAAAAGCTAGGGTTCGTTAAGTTTGATTTTTTGGGCTTAAAGACTCTTACTGTTATCCACACAGCATTGGATATAATTAAAGACACTCATGGAGTGGAGATAAACTTGGAAAAAATCCCCCTTGATGATCCGAAGACCTACGATCTTCTTTGCGCAGGGAATACAACGGGGGTTTTCCAGCTTGAGTCTTCTGGCATTACAGAGGTGACTAAAAGGCTTAAACCCACCTGCTTTGATGATATTACCGCTATCTTAGCGCTTTATAGGCCGGGACCGCTCGATGCGGGCATGGTTGATAAATATATTGCCAGGAAGCACGGAGATGAGCCTGTGAGATACCTTCACCCTTTAATGAAGGATATATTGGAGGATACGTATGGGATTATAGTTTATCAAGAGCAGATTATGCAGCTTGCCAAAGTTCTTGCGGGCTACTCCCTCGGACAAGCGGACCTCCTTAGGCGGGCTATGGGAAAGAAAAAGCCTGAGGAGATGGCGAGACAGCGCAAGTTTTTTATTGAAGGAGCTTTAAAGAACGGGATCTCTAAGAGGCTTGCCGAAGAGATATTTAGCCAGATGGAGACCTTTGCGAGATATGGCTTCAATAGGAGCCACTCGGCTGCTTATGCCATGATCTCGTACCAGACAGCTTATCTCAAAGCCCATTACAAGGTTGAATTTATGGCAGCGCTTATGTCCCACGAGATGGGAGATAGCGATAAAACTCTGAAGAACCTTAATGAGTGCAGGAAACAGGGTATTAAGGTGCTTCCCCCCGATATCAATCAGAGCAGAGCCGGGTTTTCGGTTAAAGATGGGATGATTAGGTTTGGTCTCTCCGCCATTAAAGGTATAGGGGATAAGGCTGTTCAGAAGATAAGGGAATCTGTCAGAGAAGGGGGAGATTTTAGGGATATTGAAGATTTTTTAATGAGGGTCGACCCTCATGTGGCTAACAAACGTGTGCTTGAAGGGCTTATAAAGTGCGGGGCATTTGACTTTATGGGTGTTTCAAGGGCGGAGCTTATATCGAGACTTGATGAGCTTTTAAAGGCTGCCCAGCGGTACCATAAGGAAAAGGATAGCAACCAGATCGGATTATTCGGGGGGGATGGGGAGGATCGATCTATCCCGCGTAGACGGCTTAATATGCCGGAGTGGCCGGTTAACCAAAAGCTTAAGTTTGAGAAAGAAGCATTGGGTTTTTATATTTCAGGTCATCCTTTGGAAAAGTATAGTAAGGAGTTAGGGCGGATCGGCGTTAAAACCACGCAGGAGCTTAAAGCCTACGGCAACGGAACTTCTGTACGGGTAGGTGGGGTTATTACAGCGCTTAAGTATAGAAATACGAGGAAAGGGGATAGATATGTCACCTTTCTGCTGGAAGACTGGCTGGGCACGGTTGAGACAGTTGTCTGGCCTGATGTTTATCTCTCTGTAGTTGAAATTATAGCTGGCGATGACCCGGTTGTGGTTTCTGGGAAGCTAGATGTTGGAGATGAGAGAAGGGTTCTTGTTGCCGATAAGGTAGAGTCATTGATTGAGATTCGCGATAAAAATGCGAGGATGGGAGTTATAGAAGTAACGCAGAGCGAGTGTATGGAGGAAAAGATAATTAAGCTGCGGGATCTTCTCTCCAAACATAAAGGAAACTGCCCGATAAAAATCAAGGTAAGGGATCTATCGGTGACAGCGCTTCTGAGGGATTCAAAAAGCGCCCCTATTTGTATTGAACCCTCAGAGGATGTATGTGATAGTGTAGAGAGGCTTTTCGGCAGGCCGGTATTAACTTTTGTGTAACTTAGTAAATAAAGAGAGTTCTTTTGGCCGGAACGGATAGGGATAGCTGGCTTCCACCTAAATGGGTGTTGACGTTGCTTTTGGCGGCGGCATTTTTTTGGGTGGTTTCAGAGCTTAAAGAGATAGTCGTCCTCTTGGTGGTGGGTTACTGCGTTGCGTATCTGATTGATCCTATTTTGGACAAGTTTGAATCAAAAGGAATTAGCCGTTCCTTAGGGATAATTATAATGCTGGTGGTTGTTCTTTTGGTAGTGGGGATTTTAGCGGTAACTGCTCTTCCCACTTTGGTTAAGGAATATAAGGTGCTTGTAAGAGTGGTGCCGGAATATTATGGAAGGCTTAAAGGGCATCTTCTTCCCTATTTAGGACAGTTGGGAGAGTACCTTCCCCACGGGGTCGACTCGGGTGAGATAGCCCAGCTCTTGCCCGATGTAAACCCTGCTGTAATAGGTGGTGTAGTAGCAAAGGTTTCTTCTGCACTCGGCTCAGGGTACTCCACAGCTCTAGCTCTTTTTGACTTAGTGCTTCTTCCTTTTATCGTTTTTTACCTTGCTATAGATATTGATAGGTTTCACAAGGCGTTGCTAGGGCTTTTCCCTGTGGATTTAAGGGATAAGGTTGCAAAGCTTTTTTGCGAGATAGACCGGTATGTATCTGCTTTTGTGAGAGGGCAGTTGATGGTAGGGTTTGTCCTTTTCCTTCTTTATGCAATAGGGCTTGGAATAGTAGGGATAGAGCTTTGGTTTTTGCTTGCCCTTATCTCGGGCTTTGGAAATATAGTGCCTTATCTGGGGTTTTTGGTTGGGGTTGTATTCAGTTCCATCATGGCGCTTTTTACCTATGGGGATTTTACTCATGTCCTTTATGTGTGGGTAGTGTTTGCGATTGTTCAGGCTTTAGAGGGGACTGTAATAACTCCGAAAATTATTGGGGATAAGATAGGTCTTTCGCCTCTTTTGGTCATATTGGCTATCTTTGCCGGAGGAAAGCTCTTTGGCTTTTTAGGGATCTTTTTGGCTGTTCCATGCGCCGCTATATTGAGGGTTTTGGTGATGTATCCGTACAATCAAAAAGAAGCCATCTAAGTTTCCCTTAAAAATATATAAGCCTTTGATTTTTCGGCTTTTTCTTCCCCACCGAAAAGGTGCGGGGCTACTTCTTGCCTTGAAAGGCTATGAATAAAGCCTATGGTAGATCTAAAAAATTTAGCTCTAAATCCGACATGTTAAGGCATAGAAGGGGGGGCTTCCTTGCTTAGTCGTGCCTTAGCCCTGCTTTAACC
>RFKT01000295.1 GCA_003694225.1 Candidatus Dadabacteria bacterium | reverse complement strand
CGGTTGTAGATGCGCCGCGGCTTAGGCAACAGGATGCTGCTCATTTAGATTTAGAGGTGGGCTTTAGAAAAGATGGTAGAGATTTGCGAGAGCCTCTCAGAGAATATGTCTCAAATCATCTTTTTCCCTCAACTTTGGGAGTGGGAAGAGAGATAGTTGCTGCTGCGTCTCACCATTTATCAGCGATGTTTGTTACCGATGGAAGTTATAAGATAAGGCAAGAGGGGAAATGGGTATTCCCTGATGGTTTAATAATGCATGGACCTTATTTTGTCTTTTCGTCTGGAGGAGTCGACTTTGGCGTTATGAAGGTTTCATACGGAGTTTGCTACGGCATAGATAGTTCTGGATGCGCAAAACCTATAGCTATAGTAAAGACTGTTCAAGGGGTTCAGGGAGTAGATACAAGGAAACTCCCTGTAGGAAGCTTTGGCAGAAGAGAGATGTTGGAACACTTTCTTTCTAGATGCGCTCCTTTGTGGAGAGCTGGCTTTGAGATAGGGCTTTCGCCTGTAGAGAAAAACCGCAAATTGATAGATCCCTACTTTAGGCATAGGATTAAAGACCCAGAAAGAGTGTTCTCTCCTGTATCAATTATCCCTAAGTCAATCCTAGATCAATATCACCCTCTCCGTTCTCCGGGAAACAATAAAGGCGTAAGAAGGATCCTATACGGTTTTAAGGGACGCCAGCCGCATACACCCCAAAGATAGCCTAAGAGAGAAAGAGATTCTCTTATTGCCTATAATAGTTGACTTTTATAGGTTCTATTGGTATCAGCTCACCTAACTGTATATTTAGGGGAGATTTTATGGATCAAGGCAAGATAAACGCCGGCAAAGAGATAGCCAAGCGGGTAAGGGATGGAGATCTTATCGCTGCTGGAACGGGCTCAACAGTTGAGGCCGCATTAAAGGAGATCGGGCGCAGGGTTTCGGAGGAAAGGATACGGCTTTCTATTGTGCCAACGTCTCTGAAAACAGCGGAGGCCGCTGCAAGGTGCGGCATAACAGTTGTAGATCCCACCTCTGTAGATGAGTTTGAATGGGGATTTGACGGGGCGGATGAAGTCGACCCTAGACTGCGCCTGATCAAAGGAGGCGGCGGAGCGATGCTTATGGAAAAGATCTTAGCGGTTAGGTGCAAACGATTTATAGTTATAGTGGATGAGTCAAAATTGGTCCAAAGACTGGGCGAAAGATGCCCTGTGCCGGTTGAAGTGATCCCGGAAGCCACAAGCTATGTAAAGGATAAGCTCCTATCACTTGGAGCAGAGAGAGCGGTTATAAGAAAAGCAAAGGCAAAGCACGGGCCTGTTATTACCGAGAAAGGTAATATGATAGTTGATGCATCCTTTGCTGAGATAGGCGATGATCTCGAAGATTCGATAAACCAAATCACAGGGGTAGTGGAAAATGGGCTTTTTACAGATCATGCAGATGAAATCATAGTCGGAAGGACAGAAGGTGTATCAATTATGAATCGCAGCTAGATATACTCATTTTTGAATTTTTAGCGCCATTTACGATATCCTTTAATTAATCCTTAAAAGTTTTATAGTAGGATTGTGAAATCCATAAGGGCCGTGCGCCGCTTTTTCTTCGTGGACAAGTGGAAATGATTCAAACACCTTCCTAATTACCTCTCTAAATGCTGGGTTAGCTCCCGGCTGCTTAAAGAATCTCTCGTAAAATAGGCTTGAAAGAAGTAGGTAGTCATAGCCGGAGCTTTTGAGCTTCTCAGGGAGAAGGTTTGAAAGGATATTATCTCTGGGTAGATAGTCAATCTTGAAATAGTCGGGGTTTAAGGGAGGGTTATAAGGCTTCCAATCCATTGCTATTCGCGAGCCTCTTGGAATGTGTCGCTCTATCCATATCTTCATAGTGTCTCTTGTGTCCGGTTTTATCTCCGAGGCAAGATCTACTGTACGCTTAAGGGGCATAACTATGACAAGAAACAACGCTAGCGAATGAAATAGCATGAATTGCTTTTCCCTTAAGAAGCTTACAAACTCTGCAGCGGAGAGAGCAAGAACAGGGATGCACGGAAGTATATATCTTTCAGGCTGTGGAGCCGGTTTTGCATTTACCCCTTCAGCAGGAAGATAAAAAAGGAGGAAAAGGACAATCACAGCGAGGTCCTCAACCTTACGCCTGCGCGCCAAGATGCCGAGCCCTGCCGCCGCAATGATTGCCGCAGAGGGAGTAAGCCCCGGAATAATGCTGTAGTAAAAGTGATACATCCATAGTTGCGACCACGGCGTTATTGTGATCGTGTGCCCCCGCGCCATATGGTGCGCTTCTGAGAGAAAATCCCTTAAAAAGGCTGTAGAGTCTAAGATGGCATAAGGTGTTGTACAGAGAAAGCCTGCAGAGATTGCAAACGCCCCTAAGATTGCCGCCTTGCCTCCACTCAGAGATAATCTGGGAGAATCTTTTAGGTTTAGCCCAAAGGCTTTAAGGATAAAAGGAAGATATATGAAGGGAATGATAAAGATGCCAGAATACTTTGAGCCCATCGCCACTCCGGCGAATAGAGCCGAGAGGATAAAGAATTTTTTCTTTCCGCTTTTTAGGAAGTTAATGGAGAAAAGGGCAGTAACGAGAACTGTGAAGGTAAGCAGAGAATCTTCTTTTAAGTATCTGCTGCAAGTTACATGCAATGGACAAAGGGCGAGGATAATAGCTGCCAAGATACCTGAATATGCAGAATAAAGCCTTCTTCCGATTGCGTAAACTAAATAAATTGATGCTATGCCCGCCAAAACGCTTACAGTACGCCCCGAAAGTATTATGAGAGATGCGTGTTCGTGCATAAAACCAAACAAGTCAAAGATGCGGCTTAGCATAAATGTGCTGTAAAGCAGTAAGGATGGATGGAGAAAATATTGCGGATTTAATGAGCCGCTTTGAATCA
This sequence comes from Candidatus Dadabacteria bacterium, assembly GCA_003694225.1. Classification (GTDB taxonomy): domain Bacteria; phylum Bdellovibrionota_C; class UBA2361; order UBA2361; family J135; genus J135. The sequence goes on along the minus strand of RFKT01000295.1, from coordinate 528 downwards.
TACGGTTTACAACCTTGAACTTCGGAAACTCATCTGGATGGTAAAGGTGTGGGAGTCCAAAATCGTAGTTATAAAACCTTAGTATCCCTCCTATAATTACCGCCATGGCGAGCACAAATCCCGCCAATAGAGAAAAATCACTGCTTCCGTTTGCTTTTGTTGTCGCTTTAAAAGATCCCCGTTTTTTGTGGAGATACGCTCCTACAAGTAAGCTTGCGGAAAAGGCAAATAACGCTGAGACAGGCGTCAAACGCAGATCTGGCATCTGTGAGATAAGCAAACCGCTTGCTAGAGGTACAGCAAAGGGAAGCCAGGTGAAGCGTTCGCCCCAGAATAGCCCATAGGCGAGAAGAGATATTAAAAATATACCAAGCCACGCCCGGATAATGAGCTTTGACGAAACAATTGGCACTAAAAGGCGGGAGGTCACCCTTAAATATTTTAGTTGTACGCCTAGCTCTCTGCTGTCGCCAGATGATGGTACAAAGGGGTTGAGTACCTCGATCAGCACCTTTCTCGGTTCACATT
>RFKT01000039.1 GCA_003694225.1 Candidatus Dadabacteria bacterium | reverse complement strand
CTTTATAAGCTTATACGATTGCCTTTTGGCAAGCTTCGGAAGCGCAGCGGTTGCGCTCGAGAATAATCAGTTGCTCTTTGAAGGGTTAAGTGTGGTTCTAGATGCGGGTTTTAACGGGGAGTTGGCAGAGGCGCCTTCTCCTTTAACCGCTTATGAGTGTTGAGATTCTTGGAGTTTTAGCGAGTCTCAAGATTTATAGGCGGCTATGGCGAGATGGAAACACCCGTTCCCATCCCGAACACGGTCGTTAAGCATCTCAGCGCCGATGATACTGGGTATTCCCGGGAAAGTAGGTCGCCGCCTTTTTTATGACCCGATTGACCCGGATGGGATCAATCGGGTCTTTTTTTGTGATATTTTTTATTGGGAGATAATCTCCCGTATGGGATCCTTCCCGGTGGTTGTTTCTTCTCCGGTAGCGCAGTTATACTCGTGCTTGATCGCACCTATGATCCTACCATAGTGGTTATATTTATATATATAAAGCCTACAAGAATCTTCCTCACTACATCGTGGGAGACATGGCCTTATATACCCTCCATAGGGACCATTTATTTGCGGGTTATCTATCCCACATCCGCATTCCAAAGGAAAAGGTTCAACTCCTTGACAATATCCTCTGCTGTTAAAGATAAATACAGTTGACAAGGCTATTAACAATAACATTAATCGTTTCATAATTTACTACAATTTCTCAAAAGTATTTGCTGCCATTAAATCCGTTTTTTTTTTTTTTTTGATTCCGCAATAAAGGAGAAATGGGAGTTTCTTTGAGGCTTTTTGGTTGATATCCGTAATTGACTTTTAGGAATTATTCTTAGCCTTTGGGTGGCTGACTTTTTAAAATTATCGCTAAAAATAGTGTAAAGGAGCTTTTCCCTTGTCTTGACAAGATAAAGGCTATTTTTATATATTTCGTTATATGGCGAAATATAGAAATAACATCTCTGCCATAGCCAAGCTCTTTAAGGCTCTTGGAGATGAAAACAGGCTTAGGGTTATAAATGTTTTAAGGACAGGAGAGCTTTGCGTTTGTCAAATAACAGAGCTTCTTGGCTTGGCTCCTTCTACAGTGTCAAAGCATATGTCAGTCCTTAGGGATGCAGGCTTGGTAAAAAGTAGGAAGGATGGAAGGTGGATATATTACTCACTGTCAGACAATAACCATGGCGGCAATAGTGGCTTTGCTCCGGTTGGAGATCTCCTAGGCCATGCTCTAGAGATTTTGAGGGATACCCTGGAAGGAAGAGAAGATTCAAAGCAAATTAAAGAAATTGTCAAACAAAATCCTGAGGAGTTATGCAAAAAACAGTGCAAAAGATAAAGGTGCTTTTCCTTTGTACCGGAAACTCCTGCCGGAGCCAGATGGCAGAAGGATGGGCAAAGGCCTTAAAAGGGGGTGAGATCGATGCATATTCAGCCGGTATTAAGGCACACGGATTAAACCCCAATGCCGTTAAGGTGATGAAAGAGGTGGGGATTGATATCTCTTCTCACACCTCCAAAGAGGTGGAGAGCTTAAAGAACATTAAGTTTGATGCTGTCATAACCCTTTGCGGCAATGCCCATGAGACATGCCCTGTTTTCCCAGGAGATTGTAAGGTTGTGCACGTTGGGTTTGAAGATCCCCCTAAGATGGCGGAGCAGATCCGCAAAAGGGGCGGTTCGCAGGAAGAAGAGCTTGATTGTTATAGGAAGGTACGGGATGAGATTAAGTCTTTTGTGGAAACCTTGCCACAGTCACTGGAGGAATTATGAATGCCCTAGATTGCCCAACTGATGATAGGAGGATGACAGGAGTCTTCGAACGGTATTTAACCCTTTGGGTAGCGCTTTGCATTGTAGGCGGAATACTGCTTGGAAGGATTGCTCCAAACTTGGCGAAAACCTTGGATTCAATGTCTCTTACTGTAAACGGCGCGCCAGTGGTCTCTATTCCCATAGCCATATGCCTGTTTTTTATGATGTATCCGATAATGGTAAAGATTGATTTTGCGTCCGTTATAAAGGCTGGGAAAAGCGGCAAGCCGGTTTTTCTAACTCTTTTTATAAATTGGTGCATAAAGCCGTTTACAATGTATGCAATTTCTCTCTTTTTTCTCGGATTTCTATTTAAGGGATTTATAGGCGCCGATGCCGTGGATTTCGTGAAGATGCCTTTCGGCCTTGACCTTCCGCTTGGCGCTCATCATGGGGCGGGAGTTGTTGTTATGCATGATGGGCTTAAGATGCTCCAGATTCCGCTCTGGAGAAGCTATTTTGCCGGGTGCATCCTTCTAGGAATTGCTCCCTGCACAGCAATGGTTCTTGTATGGGGCTACCTTGCAAGGGGAAATGACGGGCTTACCCTTGTTATGGTTGCGCTTAATTCTCTCACAATGCTCTTGCTCTATGGGGTCTTAGGGGGATTTCTGCTTGGAGTGGGAAAGCTTCCTATGCCGTGGCAGGCTCTTCTTGGATCAGTTGCTATTTATGTGGCTCTTCCCTTGGTGGCTGGGTATTTTTCTCGAAAGTGGATAATCAAAGCAAAGGGAGAAAAAGGAGCCGCTAGCACATGGCTGGCCGAAGAATTAGGTGTCCATAAAAGACGAATTTATGATTTGATCTCTGTTTTAAGGCCCCTTGGCATCATCGAGACGCGCAAAGAAAACAATGT
>RFKT01000294.1 GCA_003694225.1 Candidatus Dadabacteria bacterium | reverse complement strand
TGAGCTGAGGGAAAGGGCTGTCCATCATTATATACAGCGCTCTTTTTAGGAATTTGATATTGGAAATTTGAAGTTTGGGGCGAATCTTCTCTGTATATGTAAGTTAAAGACTGAGTTATTGTTGTTGTATTAAACTATTTTAGGAGGTTGAACGTGTTGGATCGAACACAGGGAATTGAGAAGAGAGCTCAGGTCTCTGGAGTTGCTAGGGATTCTCAGCAGAGCGAGGAGGATACTTTTCGTGAGGCTTTTTTTTCAGAGAAGATAGGCGGAGCTAAAACTAGTTCTGAGATGCAGGTACAGGTATTGTCGATACTTTTTGCCTATAACAGTAAATTAGAAGATAGGCTATGGGCCTTAAAGTGGCTTGGTGAGCGGGGAAAGCCAAATGTAAGGCAGGTGCTCCTTTCTATAGTGCATCAGGCAAGTGGAAAGCACGTTTGGGGAGTTATTAAACTTCAAGATGAAGAGCTTCGGGTATTAAGAGCAGCCGCTAAAGAGGCATTGGGAGTGATGGAAGCAAGGCTTAGGGCCGAACAAGAGACCACACGCTAGTTAGAGTTTAAAATTTTCAAAAAATATACCCAAAATCAGGAAGTAGCCCCGCACCTTTTGCTATGAATCTCGTAGGTCTTTTATGGAGCGCGGGCATCTTGCCCGCATGAAGCCTCCTCTTGCAGGCTAGAAGCCTGCTTTCCATGGAGCTATCTAGGTAAAAAAGTTACCCCGTACCATTGATGCGCCATTGCCGCGATTGCTACGGAATGGGAGAAAAGTTACCCCGTACCTTTTTAAGGTGAAAGTTAACCCTTTGATTTAACTGGCAACTCTTTAAGGCAAAGTTACCCCGTACCTTTCAGAAGTAGCCCCGCACCTTTTCCTATGGAGCGCGGGCATCCTGCTTGCACAAAAATACTTTATGCTCTAATACACTGAATTTATGGATTAATTTTTGGATGTCCCATTTTTGGGTGTGGATTAATTTTTGGGTGTCCCATTTTTGGGTGTCCCGTTTGGGCATAGATCGGTTAGAGGACAGTCGCCACACTTTGGATTTTTTGCCTTGCAGAGATACCTTCCGTGAAGAATAAAAGAGTGGTGCACCTTGCGCCACTGAGAAGGAGGGAAGATGCCCTTTAGGTCTTCTTCCACATCTTCAGGCCGCTTGCCGGAAGAAAGGCCAAGCCGCCTTGCTACCCTGAAAACATGGGTGTCTACAGGCAGAGTCTTTGAAATTCCAAGCTCCCCTAAGACTACATTTGCGGTTTTTCTTCCAACTCCGGGTAGTGACACCATGCCTTCAAAGTCCTTTGGCAGGCGGCCACTCAGTTCCTTTGTTACTATTTGACTTAGCCTTTTTATATTTTTGGCTTTAGTTCGATAGTAGTTTATAGGGGTTATGATCCTTTCAATATCCTTAAGGGGCGCTTTAGAAAGAGCCGAAAATGATGGAAATTTCCTGAATAATTGAGGGGTTACCCTATTTACCATTTTGTCTGTACACTGAGCTGAAAGTATTGCCGAAATTACTAATTGGTAGCTGTTTTTAAAGTTTAGCTCAGATGCGGCATTGGGATACCGCTTAGACAAACGGTTAAGAATAAGGCGGCTTTTTTTGTCTTTTGCCATGCAAAAAAGACTTAACGGTAAATTAGAGCAATAGCTTATGACAGGAGGCAAGTTGTATCAATATCTAGAAGAGCTTCAGATGGGAGATGAAACCCATCTAGAGGAGTTCTGCGAAGCCTTTGCAGAAAAACCCCTTATGGTTTGCGCCGTTGAAAAAGACAACGCCGACGGGCTGGATGTGATGGCTATCGAGTTGGAAACTGTAAGGGGAGTAGAAAAACTAAATCTCTTGTCTGACAGTGACGGCATATTGGTGTTTGTGTCAAGAGAAGCATTTGATCTCTGGAAAAAAGAGAGAAGCGAAAAGATTGATGGTGTAGTTGCCTTCGGAAGAGATCTATGCGCTGCCATAGCAGGTAAAGGCTCTCTTAAGGTCTATTCACGCTTGGATAAAGCCATTGTTATTACTCAAGCAGTAATTCACTTTGTTGCCTTTGGCGAGCTTGGAGAGTTCAACGCTCTTACCTTAAAGGAAGAGGAGTTAACCCATCAAACAGAAAACAACACCGTTTCTCCGCCACATCCTTTGCCGGAAAAAGACACAACTGTAAAAGCAAAAAGCGTCGCAGAAGAAAGTGAGACGGAAGAAAAACCTGGTGATGAATTTGAAGGTAGAGATATCAGAGACGACCGCTTTTTAGATGAAGAATATAAAGAAGAAGAAGAGAAGAGGAAAAGGGTAGAGAGCGAGTGGAAGAGCCCCTCTCAGTTAAGTTCATTTATTGAAGAAAATCTTCCGAAAAAAAGAGATAAAAAGACAGATAATCTTCTGGCTGTAAATCCCGAAGAGGTCGCAAGGTGGGAGAGGAAGAAAACAGCCCAGATAACTTCAGAAGAGTCTGAGCGGAGCAAAACATGGAGCGCTCTTAAAAGATTCTCTTCCGCACCGGCCAGGCAGGCTCACCCAAAAAAGGCCTATGAGGTAAGAAAACGGAGAGGAACCTTTTCAAGGATTTTGGATGCCTTAAGGAGCTTTAGGGAGTAGATAAGCGGCTTTTAAGAAAACCCCAGTCAATAGTAGTAGTTGGAGCATCTACCTGCTTCTTTGGGGAGGCTCAGATATCCTATAAATTCAGATATCCTATAAATATTGTTTTGGTTGACGCCTGATTCTGATACGATCTCTTTGGGCAGCTTAGGGAAGGAAGGTTTTCCAAGCGAGCCTAGATATATACATTTGAACATGCAAACTGAAGCTTTGCGGAGAGTATATGTAAAGCATTTACTTTAAGGAAGTGACTTTACGATGAAAGCTCAAAATAAGAAGGTAACCGTTCCCCTCTTGCAAAAGTGGAAGAGAAAGGGGAGAAAGATAGTTGCGCTTACAGCCTACGATTTTGCCACAGCATCAATCCTTGACAATAACGGCATCGATCTTATCCTAGTAGGTGATTCTCTAGGAGTTGTTTTTCAGGGAAACGAAACTACCATCCCGGTAACACTTGATGAGGTTATCTACCACTCTAGGTGTGTTTCAAGGGGAGTTAAGAGAGCGCTCGTTGTGGGGGATATGCCCTTTCTCTCATACCAAGTCTCACCAGCAAAGGCTATAGAATCTGCAGGCAGACTTATAAAGGAGGGAGGGGTAAGCGCTGTGAAGGTTGAGGGAGGAATACATATAGCAGAGATAGTGTCTAGGATTACAGAGGTGGACATCCCTGTAATGGGACATGTAGGATTAACTCCCCAGTCTTATCACAGAATGGGAGGAAATAAGGTGCAGGGCAGAGAACATGGAAGCTCAAAGGGGCAGTATGAAAGGATCGTAGAAGATGCGCTGGCTGTGGAGGCAGCCGGAGCATTTGCTGTTGTTGTAGAAGGAGTCCCCCCTTCTCTGGGAAGAGAGATAACCTCCGCCCTCTCTGTTCCGACTATAGGCATAGGAGCAGGCCCTTTCTGTGACGGCCAGATTCTGGTCTCTCACGATGCCTTCGGGCTCTTTGAGGGATTTAAACCACGCTTTGTTAAGGCTTATGCCAATTTAGGCGAGATTATCGCCCGCTGCGCCAGAGAGTTTGCAAGCGAAGTCTCGGAGGGGGTGTTTCCGGCAGAGGAACACTGTTATGATGAACCGGAAGCCGCAATGGATAACAGAAGAGCGGTAACTCTTAAACTTGCACGGAAGAAATAGCCGGGCAGGGACAACAGAAAGAGATGGGTCTAAAATCTTATGGGCAGAGGGTGTGGACGGCAGTTCAATTCGGGTTATAGCCAGAAACAAGAAGGCAAGATTTAACTATGAGATTATTGAGACCTACGAGGCTGGAATAGTACTCGAAGGGCACGAGATTAAATCTGTCAAAAACGGCGGGATCAGCATAACCGAAAGCTATATTAAGCCAAAGGGTGCGGAGCTTTTTTTGGTAGGCGCCCAGATCTCTCCATACCAGTACACCAAAGACAGAGAGATAGATCCGCTTCGGGTAAGGAAACTTCTTTTGCACCGCAAGGAGCTAAATAAGCTTATCTCAAGGGTTAATGAGCGCGGCTTTACCATTGTGCCGCTTGAGGTCTACATAAAGCGCGGATGGGCAAAGCTAAAGATAGCCTTGGCAAGGGGAAAGAGGGTGCACGACAAGAGAAAAAGCATAAAGGAAAGGGAGCAGAAAAGAGAGATTGAAAGAGCCCTAAAAAGGGGAAAGCCCTAAGAGATAAAGCAGGCAAAAGATTTAAAGAGGGATTTCTCTCCGCACGCCTCAAAAAATCATGGCTAATTCTTAAGATATCTCCTTTTGTTTCAGAACAAAATCCCTTCTTATATAAACATTTATTCTCCTAGCCATAAAGATGGATTTTGTAGTGGCAATTGAAGCGTCTTCCTGCGCAAAGATTGGATATATCTGTTTTTCGTAAAGATCTGAGAGGGGAGGCGCCTCCATAGAGGAAAGCATTGTCTCTAGCCCCAAAACTATATCAGGCTTAAAAGCTAAAATCATTTCACGAGAAACAGAACCGATCAGCTTGGTTCTATCTGTTTTAGTATTTGACGTCTCTTTTGGATCGCTAATTTCCCTTTGGCGGTATCTTAAGGCTTCCGGCGTTATAAGCCCAATCGCATCTATTATCCTTCCCTTAAACTCAAAGCCGACTCCTCCGATCTCCGGCGCTAACACCCTTGCATTGGGATATTTTGCATAAAGGTCCCGTGCAATCTTTCTTAGTTGCCGCACTCTAGCTTCGGGGAAAAAGAGAGAAAACATAGAGGGATTGCCAAAGAAACTTATTGTATCTTTAGAAAACGAAAATATGTACGGGAAAAGCAGAGCAATGCAAAGCGCCTTTATGGAGATGGTATTAAAGTGCACAGCGGCGCTAAGAGCCCAAGTTATGGCAGGCACATAAAAAAGAGGTATGTACCATTGAAATATAATGGTTTTTGAAAAGATATAGCATACTATAAGCAAAGTTGTAGGAAGCGTTATGAGATAGCTAAAGGAAGTGGCTGTTTTTTTGCGTGGGGAGTAGGTTTTGCCAAGGTTCATAATAAGAAACGCAGATAACGATGCAAAAAGAGGCACAAAAAAAAGTACGCGGCCTACCTTAACAGGAATCAGTGGAAATAGTGGAGAGAGTACAGAGTCAATCATAGTTGCAAGAGATTCAAGCGCGCTCAATCCATACACATTGGGTTTTGCAAGTATAGGCTGTGGAATCTCACTTCCAAAATAGTGCCAGTTAAAAAGCAGAAATGGAGCCGCAGTAATAGCTAAAGGCAGTGCCCATTTTAGGCTTTTTCTTTTAAGCGCATAGTATGCAGAAGCTGTAAGAAGAAAGATAAACAGCTCCATCCTTGTAAATGCCGCAAGGGTTAAAAACACAACGCTTAGTTTGGGAGATTCTCTAAGGAAGAGTATCACACCCACACCGAGCAAAAGCACCGCTAAAGGAGTTTCCATAAGGCCTGCGCCTGAGATATAAAGCACTATTAAGGTAGAAACAAAGCCGACTAGACAGAACACCTCCTTTTCTGTTTCCTCACGCAGTATTAGCGCCCACGCTGTAGCCGCGCCTGAGACGATTAGTCCGTTCAATACCGCCACGGCTTTTATGCTTACCCCAAACACAGAAAATAGTCCTGCAAGAACCAATATCCACAGAGGAGAAGAGGAGCCCATTACAGGTTCGTCCACGTTGTAATACGGCACACCGTATTTAAGGAAGTTTTCGGCTATTCTGAAGTGAATATAAGCATCGTCATAAGCATAGTTGATAAATTTCAAGTTAAGGGCAACAAGAGCTGTTGCTGCGGCTAAACTTAGAATGATAAGGCTAAAAGGTACGTTAAAAGGCTTTTTTTGAGGCATAACCCCCTTTGGTTACTGAATCTTATCATTGCATCTGGGATTTTAACCCCAAAATATGGTATAGCACAGTGTCACTTTATAAAAGTCTCGTTATTGTTTGTTAAGGAGCGTTTGGCAGCGCAGCCAAGCGCGCATAAAGTGGGGAGTGTAGATATGAAACAGAAAATCACTACTTTCTTCTTTCAATCTTGTGCTTTAGCTGGACTGCTATTAAGCGGTTTTGCGCCTTCTGCACACTGCGGTGGTTTTGCGATATTGGAACAAAGCTCCCGCGGCTTAGGCCAGGCTTTTGCGGGCGCAAGTGTAGGCTTGGGTGATGGAAGTAGTGTGTTTTATAACCCTGCCGCTATGGTTGAGATCGAAAGAGCAAAGACATCTGCAGGCATCACCCCTATCTTTCCCTCTGCAGAGTTTACCAACAAAGGGTCAACCATAAGCCCCGCATTGGGAGGCTCTCCCCTTTTAGGCGGTGACGGAGGCGACGGAGGCGAGACCGGCTATGTCCCGGCTCTCTATTATGCAAGGAAGATGACAGATAGCTTTGCATTCGGGCTTGGCATCAATGCCCCCTTTGGGCTTTCATCCAAGTACGACAGCGGATGGG
>RFKT01000293.1 GCA_003694225.1 Candidatus Dadabacteria bacterium | reverse complement strand
GTGCTACAAGCAATATGAGCAATGTTTTAAAAGTCTATTTTTTCCCTTTTCATAATTCATCCTGTTGATATATTAACCTTGTAAAAGACACTATGGACTTGAATATAAGTCTTTTTCTAGGCTTTAGATATGGAAAAGTTTAGATACGACGATAGGATTGTTAGGCACTTTGTGCTGGCTACTATTGTATGGGGTATAGTTGGCATGCTAGTGGGGCTTGTTATTGCCTTGCAGCTGGCTGACTGGAAGTTTAACTTTGGTATACCTTGGCTTACCTTTGGAAGGTTAAGGCCGCTTCATACTAATGCTGTTATCTTTGCATTTGCCGGCAATGCTATTTTTGCTGGGATTTATTACTCCACCCAGCGGCTCCTCAAGGCACGAATGTGGTCCGATGCCCTAAGTGCCATACACTTTTGGGGATGGCAGCTTATAATCATTTCTGCCGCTGTAACGCTTCCTTTAGGAATCACTGTCTCCAAAGAGTATGCAGAGCTTGAGTGGCCTATTGATATAGCTATAGCGATAGTTTGGGTTGTCTTTGGGGTTAACTTCTTTATGACCCTTGCAAGACGGCGAGAGCGTCATATCTATGTAGCCGTTTGGTTTTATATTGCTACGATTATAACCATAGCAATGCTTCATATTGTAAATTCTCTTGAGATCCCGGTTTCTTTCTTAAAAAGCTACTCAATCTTTGCTGGTGTGCAGGATGCGCTAGTTCAGTGGTGGTATGGCCACAATGCTGTCGCCTTCTTTTTGACCACGCCGTTTCTCGGGCTTATGTATTATTTTATCCCTAAGGCCGCTGAGCGGCCTGTTTATTCCTACAGGCTTTCTATAGTTCACTTTTGGTCTCTCATCTTTATTTATATATGGGCAGGTCCTCACCATCTTCTTAACCTGGCGCTTCCAGATTGGCTCCAGACTATGGGGGTGATCTTTTCTGTTACCTTAATAGCCCCATCTTGGGGAGGGATGATAAATGGTCTTCTTACTCTGAGAGGCGCGTGGGATAAGCTAAGAACAGATCCTATATTAAAGTTTCTTGTGGTAGGCGTTACATTTTACGGTATGTCCACCTTTGAAGGCCCGATGATGTCTATCCGCGCCATCAATTCCCTTACACACTACACAGATTACACTATAGGGCACGTTCATGGAGGGGCGCTTGGGTGGAACGGGTTTATAGCTTTTGGGATGATCTATTACCTTGTGCCTAAGCTTTGGAAGAGACCAATGTTCAGCCAAAAGCTCATGCTTACCCATTTTTGGATGTCCACTGTAGGAATTGTGCTTTATATAACCTCTATGTGGACCGCAGGCATTACGCAGGGGCTTATGTGGTGGGCTTTTACAGAAGATGGTATGCTTAAATACCCTGAGTTTGTAGAAACTGTGGTTAAGTTGGTGCCGTTTTATTGGATAAGGTTTTTGGGGGGTGGCCTCTACTTCATTGGCGTAATTCTGCTGGGCTATAATGTATTAAAAACAATAAGACTTGCGGCAAAAGAAGGGATTTCTCTAGATGATACTGAAGCTCAAGCCCCTCCTTTGGAGAGAAAACCGCTACCTACCTCTATACCTTTCCATCACAGGCTTGAAGCAAAGGCAGCGCTCTTCTCCTTGTTGGTTCTTATAGCGGTTCTTATAGGAGGTCCCGCAGAGTATATTCCTTTGGTTGCGATAAAAAGCAATATAAAAACAATCCCGTCTGTGAAGCCGTATACTCCGCTTGAGCTTGAGGGGCGGGATATCTATATTCGGGAGGGCTGCTATCTCTGTCATTCCCAGATGATAAGGCCTTTTAGGGATGAGGTCTTAAGGTATGGGGAGTATTCCAAGGCGGGGGAATTTGTTTATGACCACCCCTTTCAGTTCGGATCAAGGCGTATAGGCCCAGATCTTCATAGGGTTGGAGGAAAGTATCCCGATTTTTGGCACTATAAGCATATGAAAGACCCACGCTCTACAACCTCAGGCTCAATAATGCCTCCGTATCCGTGGCTTTATAAGAACGATCTGGATACATCATTAACCGTCAAAAAACTTTCAGTTATGAAAAAACTAGGTGTTCCTTATTCTGATGATCAAGTAAAACACGGCGTAGAATTGCTGAAGTCCCAGGCAAAAGAGATTGTGAATAGGCTTAAAAGCCAAGGAGCGGCGAATATGGAGGGAATGGAGAGGAAAGAGATTATAGCTTTAATAGCTTATCTTCAAAGATTGGGGACTGACATTCGGAGATAAAAAGAGGCTAGGAAATCATGAAACATATACTTCCACTACTTGCCCCGGACGCGCTTTTGCTGGCTGTGACGCCGGTTTTCTTCGCTCTATTTCTAGGGATCATACTCAGGGTTTTTAGCTCCAAAAGAAGAGAGCTTTATAAAAGAATGGGGGATATTCCATTTTTGGATGGCACGGCATCTGATGATTCATTGCAAAATGAAAGTTAGGGTGCAGCTTTGTTGCAAGAAAATTTTTGGCAAGAATAAGGGTATTATTGGCGATGGGAAAGAAAGACGAACTCCTTGATCATAACTACGATGGCATACAGGAATATGACAACGATCTGCCAAAATGGTGGGTTCACCTTTTTTGGCTGACTATCATATTCTCCGTTGGTTATGTGGTATATAGGCATTTTGGCTTTGCGCCAAGTGTTGATGAAGAGCTAAAGGCTGAACTAGCTCAACTTGAACAGTTAAAAAAGAAAAGCGCTCCCGCAGCTCCCCAAAAGAGATCTGAACAATATCTTCTTTCCCTTGCATCTGACAGAGAGGTGATACAAAAAGGAAGAGAGATATTTTTAGGCAAGTGTTCTCCTTGCCATGGCAAGGAGGGACAGGGAGGAAT
>RFKT01000292.1 GCA_003694225.1 Candidatus Dadabacteria bacterium | reverse complement strand
GAAGGAAAGATCGGTTGATCGACCCCTTCCTTGGGATCATATAGATTGCGGCATTCCAAAGCGATACTTTATAAAAGAGTGGAAAAGGGCTCAGAGCTTTAGGGAAACGCCTGATTGCCTTACTCAAAACTGCTCTGTGTGCGGGGTATGCGACTATGACAGCGTAAGAAATGTGCTTTTCAGCCGAGAAAAAACAGAGAATAGAATTGTTCCATTAGGAGGCTCTTCTGATAATACCTTTAAGCGTCCTCTGCCGCGCCCACAAAAAATCCGAATATTATTCTCCAAAGAAGGAGAAAGTGCTTATATAGGTCACCTTGAGCTTTCAAAGGTCTTTTTCCGAACATTAAGACAGGCAAGCATACCTCTTGCATTCTCTGCAGGCTTTAATCCTAAGCCAAAAATAATTTTCGGCTATCCATTGGAGTTGGGGATAGAAAGCCTCTGCGAATATGTTGATATTATAGTTAATGGCCATATTAACACAGATAGTTTGATTGCCCAGTGCAACGAAAAGCTTCCAAGGGGATTTAGGCTCCTCTCTGCCTTTAAGATTCCCTTTAAATCCCCTTCTTTGCAAAGCTCTATAACGGCGCAGAGATATAGAGCGAAACTTATTGAAAGGCTAAAAGGAAAAATGAAACTGATTCACTGCGAAAGCAAAGTGTGGCAGAGCCGCAAAATAGAAAAAGTGAGGAAAGGAAAAGCGCGATCTATTACCTTAGGCTCAGTACTTAAAGATGTAACCTTCACTGGAGATGAGGTTTACTTTACCATCTTACATACCCCTTCCTCCCCTTCTATAAAGCCTTCAGAGGCTCTCCTAGCCTTGACTGGCCTTGCGCTTGAAAGTTTTCAAATAACAAAGACATCCGTCCAATTTCAAAGTGATTTTACCCAATTAAACGAGCCTCCTTATGAAAATTCCCGAATATGGCGATAGTATCCCTATAACGCTTTTCCAAGGATGGATATGGCAATTTCAGGGGTCGGGCTATACGGAATAGATAGGGCGCGCTTTATAACTAAACTCCAAAAGCACCTAAACGATTTCTATAAAGGGAAGGAATATCTTTCAAAAGATACAGCAAGGGAGCTTAAAGTGAAGTCGTACCAAAGCGCAACGTCTCTTGCAAGTAATTTCCCTAAATCCTCAGCAGACTATAACGGTCTTGTCTCAGCCCTCACCTATGACAACAAGGCAAGGCTTGTAACCGCAATTTCTGCAACCACCCAAGATGTAGCAATCATCAAGAAGGCCCATGAAAGCTATGATGAGCTACACAGTAAGATACTAAAAAAATTCAATAAGTGATTCTCTCCAGAAAGGTAGTAATACTCTGATATCTTCATCTTTATAGAAACAAGTTTCAATTTATTGCTAAAACAAGGTTGAGCATGTTACCCTTATCGATTCACCCGGCCATGGCTTAACCATTGCCTTAAACCGGACAATTATCGATGCAATTTTTAAAAAAACACAAATTGAAGCTTCTGATCTTCGTTGCCGCAACAGTGGTGGCAATCTTTGAAGCGACGGATATAATGGCAGGAGATAAGATGAAAAAGCTAGAAACGGCAACATTTGCTGGCGGGTGTTTTTGGTGCATGGAGCCTCCCTTTGAAAAGCTTGAGGGAGTGAGCGAGGTAATCTCTGGATATACAGGAGGTTTTAAGGAAAATCCTACCTATGAAGAGGTGTCAAGCGGCACAACTGGCCACTATGAAGCGATACAGGTTAAATTTGACCCTGAAAAGATCTCTTACGCAGAGCTTCTTGAAGTATTTTGGAAGCAGATAGACCCCACAGATGACGGGGGATCCTTTGCAGATCGAGGTCCACAATATAGAACAGCGATATTTTATCATAGCGAAATCCAAAAAAGGGAAGCTCAGAAATCAAAGGAAAAACTTGCCACATCAGGCATATTTAGCAAGCCTATTGTGACAGAGATTCTTCCCTTTAAGAATTTCTATCCTGCAGAACAATACCATCAAGACTACTACAAAAAACACCCTTTAAGATACAAACAGTATAGGAAAGGCTCAGGGAGAGAGGATTTTATTGAGCGCGTGTGGAATAAAAAGACTAAGGAGCTGTCCCTTAAAGAGAAATTAACTCCGCTTCAATATTACGTCACAAGGGAAAACGGCACGGAAAAACCATTTGAAAACGCCTATTGGAATAACAAGCGCCCGGGAATTTATGTGGATATAATATCCGGTGAGCCCCTATTTTCTTCTTTAGATAAATTTGACTCCGGCACTGGATGGCCAAGCTTTACAAAACCTATATCCCCTGCATCTATAGTCACAAAGCGCGACTCTTCATTCGGCATGGAAAGAGTTGAGGTTCGAAGCTCATCTTCAGACTCCCACCTAGGACACGTTTTTGATGATGGTCCTAAGCCAACAGGCAAAAGATATTGCATAAACTCTGCGGCTCTTAAATTTATCCCTGTAGAGAAGTTAGCTGAGGAAGGATATTCTAACCTCTTATATCTATTCAATAAACAAGATAAAAAATAACGAAACAAATTTCACTGAAGAGATCCTTAACAAAAGCTTACTATTGGGATGCCTCTATAG
>RFKT01000291.1 GCA_003694225.1 Candidatus Dadabacteria bacterium | reverse complement strand
TCGCTTACGCGGACTTTGTAACAGCTATGATGTGCTTCTTTTTAGTTATGTGGCTGGTAAACACCGCTGATGTCGTTACAAAAGCCAATATTGCCTCATACTTCAGAAAACCGGGTTTATTTGACACAGGTTCCGGTACTCCTCTAATGATCGGTCAATCAGGTATATTAAGGGATGCGTATGTACCTGTAACCAAGCACCATGCCGGCTCTCAAGGAGGAGCAAATGACACTGATGAGCCTGGAGAACGCGGTGAAGAGGAAGGCAAATACAGCTCCAAAGGTGGTCCAAACATAGGTTATCCGGATCAATCTCTTTACTATATCCCTGAGGAAAGATCGGGACCCGAAGATGAGCTTTTGGGTGGATATATAGAACCTGAAGGTGACTACGACAAACCACCAGGCAGCTTAGCTAAAGGGAAAGGGACAGCAACAGGAATAGATATAGGAATAGGCACCGGAATAAAAATAAAAGAGGGGGATAAGATCGGAGTTGGCACAAAGAAAAGCCTGGGGGATAAAACTGGTGTTGGTCTATGGGAGGGAATTGGAGAACTTGAAAAAGGGACAAAAGGAACAGGAATAGCCCCTATTGGAACAGGCATCGGTTCTGGAGTAGGGCCGGGAGTAAAGGAAGACATATCTACTGGAAAAGGCACAGGATCTGAACCTATACCGGGAATCAAAGAAGAACAACAAAACCAATTCAAAGAAGTTGCCCACGAAATCCAAGCCCTAGTTGATAGCTCTCCAGAATTGGCACAACTCCTTGGCAAGGTAGAAGTCAGACTTGAAATTGATGGATTAAGTATAGAGATAATGGATACGGAAAAGGTATCCATGTTTGAGGTTGGAAGCGCTAAGATTAAACCTGAGGCAGCAAAGGCTTTTGCAAGAATAGGCGAAATAATAGGAAAACTAAACAATAAGGTAGATATTGTAGGCCATACAGATTCAAGGAAGTATCGTAAAGGAAGCAATTACACCAACTGGGAGCTTTCGGTAGACAGGGCTAACGCTGCAAGAAGAATACTGGAAAAAACCGGTGTGGGAATGACTAAGATAAGCAGTGTCGTTGGAATGGCTGACAATATGCTTAAGAAACCTGACGACCCTTTCCACTACTCAAACAGAAGAATAACTATCAAAATAAGATTTGAGAGGCCGGATATAACACCCTATAGACTCCAAGATAAATCTAGGAAGATTACCGCTCCAAAACTTGAAACCAAAGGAAATGCATTTCAAAACTACTTTAGGAGGAGGACTCACCGATCTAATGTTGTAACCAAAGAGAAGAAAGAAGCGATCAAGCCTGAAAGCTACAAGCAGGATAACCGCCCGGATCTATACAAACCAAAAGAGATAATAACAGCTGAAGAGCCATCTGTGCCCAAAACTCTGCACCACAAAAGGGGAATAAAGAGGAAAAAGAAAGAAGAAGACAAGGGAGGCATTTTTAAACCTAAAGAGATTATAAAAGCCATAGAAAGCCGAAGAAAGGGAGGAATACAGCTTCCTGAAACAAGAGTGGATGAAGGAGACATTGAGCCTCCTAAAAAAGACATTATATTTAAGAACAACCCTGTACTAGATGACATAGATATATTTTAGACTTCCACTTCTAATCAGGGCGATTCTAGGGCAGATCTCACCTTCTCGGCTATCAAACAGATCTCTTCAGATGTAATCTTAAAATGTGGGGTAAAGCGAAGAGAGTTCTTACCACCATGTATAACATTAAGCCCGCTTCTCCTAAGCCTTTCCTCTATGCCCCTGAATCCCACTACCTTACACCGCCTTTCATCAAGTTCCATAGATGACAAAAGGCCTGTGCCTTCAACCCTTATTACCTTTCTAGGAAAAGCCCTAGCGATATCCTCTAATTTTTCCTTAAGCTCCTTACCCTTTACTACGATGTTATCCCTAATATCTTCATCTACTGCCTTAAGCACAGCACATGCAATATCCATAGCTGCAGGGTTTGCAGTCATAGTATTTCCATATATTCCTATCTTATAAAAACCTGAAGAATATCTTCCAAAACAAACTGCGGATACTGGATACTGACCTGCATTGATCGCCTTTGAAAAGGTTTCTATGTCTGGAGGTTCCACTCCACGAAACTGTGGATAGTCAATTATGCTCAACACTCCCCATGCCCTAAGCCCAGCCTGTATTGAATCGATAATAAGCAATGAGCCGTGTTCTTTAGTAAGACATCTAGCTGTGTCATAAAACTCCCTGCTTATAGCGAACCCTGGGTTCCCCTCTCCCATTACAGGTTCCATAAACATAGCTTCTATAAAGATCCCTCTTTTTTCAGCTTCCCTATAGGCACTCTCAAGCCCTTTACAGTCATTCGGATCTACAATAAGGAGATCCTTCCTATTCTTAAAGGAAGCAAGATAGCGTAGATATTCCTTGCGGGTAGAATGAGAAACCAATGCAGGGCGGTATGTTCTGCCGTGAAAAGAGCCTTTCAAAGAAAGATAAGCCTGTGGTTTTCCTTCATGCACTCCGCCTTTGCCCACCATAACCATAGCATGAGCGTCAGCAACCCTTGCTGCTACAGAAACTGCCTCAGAGCCGCTATTCATAAAGGCAAACTTAACATAAGGGCACTCCCCTCTTTGAATTCCTATCTTCTTTTTCAGGACATCAACCAATCTTTTTTGTGCAAAGGAAGGAGTCATAACATTAGCCATAACACGGCCTGACGCAGATATATCCTTCGTAACATCCGGATTGTGCCCAAATCCGAGCATTCCATATCCACCAGTATCGTAAACGACAGATCCATAAGCCGTAACAATCCAAGGACCTTTTGCATAAATTGGGATATAGGGGCTCACGGAATCAACGCTATAAAAATTAAGTATCCCTTCTTGGCAAATTCTTATCACCTTACTTTCATCTTCTTTAAGAAGCTCCTTTTCTTCATCCTGCAAATTGCTCCAAGCAAAAAGAGCCCCTTCTACAGCATCAACCAAGTTGGTATCAATCTTTTCAAACTTGGCTATCCAGCTCTCTTCTAACCCTTCTGTAAAAGGTCTGCCTGAAGCCTCCTTTAATTTCTCTAATTTTTCCTGTAAACTCATAGCTAGTATTGTAGTTTAAGTACGGCGTTTAGCCCAGTGTAATATTTCGGTGAAAAATGGCACAGAGGTACGTAAAACTCTCTATTCACGGAAAGGTACAGGGTGTGGGTTTTAGATACTCAGCCATTAGAGAAGCTCAACGTCTTGGAATAAATGGCTGGATTAAAAATGAAGCAGATGGATCAGTCTCGGCTGAAGCATATGGTGAGAAAGGTGCTGTAGACGAGTTTATAAAATGGTGCTGGCAGGGTCCACCAGCTGCCCAGGTAAGGAGTGTAGAGATTAGCGAAGAATTGGAGAATGTAGAAGAAGTAGATAAGTTCAATTATACAAAAGGA
>RFKT01000038.1 GCA_003694225.1 Candidatus Dadabacteria bacterium | reverse complement strand
CAATCCAATCCTTTAGAAGAGGATCTCCCCCGTATCTCTCCATCTGTTCAGATATCTGCTTTAAGGTTGTACGCTCATGGGGCGCCCACATAAGCATAGAGCCTCTATCACCTACAGTCTCCCTCAGAGAGGCCGCAAACTCAAAGGATGGAAACTCCTCTTCCACATTTATCCACTCAGAATGCCTTGGATCGGAGCCGGGATATTGTATTTCGTGGCAAGAATATTGGAACGCCGAGGTCTCATAGGGGTGCATCCCCTTGTGGTAAGGAACAGCGCTTGCGCTTGTCTCAAAGTCTATAAAATAGAGAGGATATTCAAGAGCAGAGAGAGATTCCCTTAACTCTGGGTCAATCCACTCTGTTCCAGACTTGGTGTTTTCAATCTGAATCCTCTGCCTTTCTCCCCTCTTTCCTTTAATGTGGCGTTCAGGAATATCATAAAGCGACACCCTCCCCTGAGAGATCAAGTCATCAAGCACAAACCTTCCTTTTTCCTTTAGGCTTCCTCCGTGATATAGATCAAATATATGCGGGGAGATTTCAGCAAGCTCTCCCCAGCACTCGGAAAACCCGGATTTTTTGCCTTCTGTCCTAAACTCGCATTTTTTGCACTCTTTCGTGAGATGAGGAGCGGCTTTGGACAAGCGCGGCCTTATTGTGGAAAGGAGCGATTTTGCCTCCTTCCTTATAAGGTCCATTATCATCTCGCAATAAGCCCCGACATCTACCTTTGTGAGGAAATGGGATCTCACTATGGCATCTTTTAGGCGTAAATCCCTCTCCCCCAAAAACTCAACAGAGAGTGAGCCGTTTTTTTCCTTAACCGTAAAGTATGAAGCCAGTTTATCTACATCTGTGCGTTTTGATTTGTCCGGAAGAAGAAGATACGGCGAAACATTAAAGTACGGGAAGGAAAGTCTTGCAACAAATGTTTGGTAAGCTATGTCTTCAATATATTCCCGCCACTTTGAGTTTATCCCACCCTTTTTGCCCAATATCTCGTTTTCATTAGAGGAGTCATAAAGGGTTGACTTTACCTCTATAAGCTCAATGGTTTTCCCAATTTTCCTTACAATATCAGCTACCACTAGATATCCGTTATGCTCGAACACGGCCTCAAAGAGGGTGCAGCTCTCCTTTTGAATCTCAGCTTCTGTTCGACGGATCCCGGATTCCAGCCCGTGTTCAGTCCCTATATAGACACCGTCTGGATAAAGCAGTTGGGCTATTTTCCCGATTATATGCCCTCCCTCTTTAAGGTATTCAAAGTATGGGTTCTCGGCTAAATTTGTAGGGTATTGCTTTTTTAGGTAGTAAAGCTTTGTAGGGCAGGAACGGCCTAAAATAAAATCTGTCTTGGTGAGATAATTTGTATACATCAGAGGTTACGGAACAGCCGCACGACATCTTGAGCGTTAAGTTTAACTATTTTTTTAAGCCTTTGCCAAGAAAATAATCTTTCTTGTGTGACGATCCTTGTCGTTGCGTAGAGATCTCTTATAGAAGGGTCTTTTATCATATTTTTTCCCGAAGTAACGGATAGTTTATATCCCTCAGGAATCTCACGCACAAAATGCCCTATTCTATGCTTTATAGGCTTTGCAGGAATGCGGGAGAGGAGAGGATCGCCAAGCCCGCATATATCTATCACTATCTTTTGCGTTCCTGCATAATAGCCAAACATGCCGACAGTTCCCTTTACCCTTATTGCTTTGGATGAGTTTCTAAAATGTTCACCCTTCCTGCGCCACATGTGGTTGGGGCATTTTCTCCCGGCTTTAAGTGAGCTTAGGCAGTGCCGCAGAGATGTATGGCTCCAGTATACGGATTTTTCATCCGCTATCCCAAAGCGGTCTATTAAAGGCTTAGTGGTTACCTGCCTTAGGGGATGGTTGGGAGATAAAATCACAAAAAGGACGGCTGCACATACCGCAAAAAGACACATAGGGCGAGGAAGTGTAAATGTTAAAAGAGACAGAGAGGCCCAGTAAGGATAGCTTATAAAACGTCCTGCCATAAAATCTCCCCCTATGAGGAGTGTGTAAATGATATGCAGGATTATCCCAAGAGAAATAGCCTTGAAACATAAGTTCCTAGAGAGCAGTCCGGAAACGGTTCCACCTAATATTACAAGAGGCGCTATCGGATCCCATCTTATAAGATTTAAGAGATAGTGCACCCCCTGTTCAATAAGTGTCCTGCGGGAGATGCCGGCGGATAGCTTTGCAAAGGTTGTGTTTGGAAGGGGAGAGCCGTAGTAAAATGTTGAAAAGGCTATCCATATAAATAAAGGGAGAAAGCCCCACAGTATCTGCTTCCAACTCCCACTAGATTTAGAGTAAAGCCCAACAAAGAGAGGAAGGGTTAAGAATATATTGTCGTATCTACACAGAAGAAGAAGTGAAAAGCAAAGATAGGGGATGGCCTTTCCAGTTTGCAAGGTAAGGCTTTTAAGAGTAAAAGTTATAAAGAGGGAAAGCAGAAGAAAAGAGAGGGGATTTTCCAGACCCGATGTGGAAAAGTCAATCCACGTTCTTGAACTTAACGCAAGTGCGAGAGTCATAAGACACTTTTCCGGTGAAAACTTGACGCTTTTAAAGAGGACGAAAAGAGCAGATAGAGAGCATAATGCTCCGACCGTTATAGGGACAATGATAGGATCTTTAGAGAAAAGCCGCGCAAAAAGCAAAACGATAAACCAAAGAGGATGAGTAAACGCCTGAACCCTTTCGTGGGGATTCCACCTTGGGCCGTTCCCGGCAAAAACCTGCTCAACCGAACGCATGGTAATAAATGCGTCATCACAGATCCAACTGTTTATAAGGATGACAGTTGCGGCAACGATAAGATAAAAGGCGGTTATCTGCCTTGAGTGGATGAGCTTTTGGGCGTGCATCCCCTACCCTTTTCCCATTAAAAGGAGGCTTTCTATAAAGGGATCTATAGCCCCATCCAAAACAGAGTCAACATCAGATGTTTCATAGCCGCTCCTTAAGTCTTTTACCATCCTATAGGGATGCATGACGTATGATCTTATCTGGCTTCCAAAATCTATCTTTTTCCGTTCTCCCTTTATCTCGTTGAGTTTTTCTTCCTTAAGCCTCAGCTCACGTTCTATAAGCTTTCCCTTTAAGATCTTCATAGCTAACGCCTTGTTTTTGTGTTGAGATCTCTCATTTTGGCACACTACTACTATGCCCGTAGGGATATGAGTTATTCGAACAGCCGAGTCAGTCTTGTTTACATGTTGCCCTCCGGCTCCAGATGCCCTAAATGTATCTATCTTTAAGTCCCCCTCGTCTATGTCAACTTCCACATCATCTTCAATATCCGGAGTCACAGCTACTGACGCAAAAGATGTATGCCGGCGGGCATTTGAATCAAAAGGCGAGATTCTTACAAGCCTATGCACGCCCTGCTCCGCTTTTAGGTATCCGTATGCGTACTGCCCCTCCACTAAAACAGTTACGCTCTTTACCCCTGCTGCTTCTCCGGGAAGGCGATCAAGTTCTTTCGCCTTAAAACCCCTCCGTTCAGCCCATCGGAGGTACATCCTATAAAGCATCTCAGCCCAGTCTTGAGCTTCTGTGCCTCCTGCTCCGCCGTTAATCTCCAAGATTGCGTTCGCCTCATCATATTCCCCGGACATCTTGCTTGAAAATTCAAGGGCTGCCACCTCCTTTGCCAGCTTCCTAACCGCTGCGGATGCCTCTTCCATTAACTCAGGATCATTTTCATCCTTCCAAAGTTCAATAGCTGTTCTAGCCTCCTCCGCCAAAGAGCAGAGGGAATCAAAGGAAGAAAGCGACGCCTCTAGGCGCGATTTTTCTTTGAGAATCTGCTTTGCCCTGTCTTGGTCCTCCCAAAAGGAGCTATCTTGAACCTTGGATTCTAGATCTTCAAGTCGGGATCTTTTGGCCGGTATGTCAAAGAAACCTCCGCAAGGAGTTAAGCTTCTTCTCAGAGAGCGCCAGCGATTCCTCTATCTCTGTTAGTTCCATAAGATCTTCCTTAAACAAGTGTTAAGCTGAGCTCTTTAGTATCTGTCTTTCAACATAAACTCTTTGCTCCCTTAAGCCGTCGATGTGCAAGCCATTTTCAACACCAGCAAACGGCTTTGAAAAACTCGTTTTTAAGACAAAAATTAAGTTTTTCCAAGAAATCATGCAAGCCCCTCATCCTTTTTGGCATTTTATATAACGGCCATCTTACAACTTAAATAGTTTAGCTTCGCAATAACTCCCTTGCTTCCATTAGATACTTATTATAAAGCCGCTCCTCTTCAGTCCTCATAAGCTCTGCTTCTCTTTGAGGCACTCCTTCGTGATCGTATCCTGCCAGATGAAGCAGACCGTGTATCAAAAGGCGCAAAAGCTCCTGATAAGGGTTTATATCGAGCTCCTCTGCCTGTTTCAATGCCATCTCTAAAGAGATAACTATCTCCCCTGCCGGCACCCCTTCAGATATATCCCCTTCAAGCATAGCAAATGAGAGAACGTCTGTAGGAGCATCTATTCCCCTGTAACTCTTGTTAAGCTCCCTAATCTTTGCATTTCCTGTAAGCAGAATGCTTATCTCAGCGTTTCCTTTAGGCAGGGCGTGTTTCCAAGCTATCTCCGACGCCAATTCTTCTGCAAGCTTCCTAAAGCGGCGTGAGTCTATATTTAAAGCGTCAGAATCAGATACTAAGAGCGCGGTAAATGCCATTTAATAAGCTATAAGGTTAAATTCCAAGCCGTTTTAGGTCTTCTTTCTTTTCTTCTTTTTTCTTTTCTCCGTTTTTCCCCTTTTTTGAAGGCTCTCCATGAGAGGCTCTTTCTCCATGCTCTTTAGCTTTTCCTTTATGCTGGCGCTCTTCAGAGCTCCGGGTCTCCTGTCCCTTTTTATCCTGCTGTTCGCCTCCCTTTTCTGCAGGTTCAGAATATGCAACTCTCTGGTGATATATTCCCGTAAGCACCCTTGTAAAGCATTTTGCAATCTCATGGAGCTCCCTAAGGGTAAGTTCGCACTCAGCCAACTGGCCGCTTGCAAAGACCTTGTTAATCATCTTTTGCACAAGCCCCTGTATCCTATCATGGGTCGGCTCTGTCAGAGTTCTTGCAGCCGCTTCAATGCCGTCAGCCAACATAATAATACCAGCCTCCTTAGTCTGCGGTTTTGGCCCAGGATAGGTATAAAGGGTTTTATCCACCTCCTCGCCTTCTTTGCTTTCTTCCGCCTCCTTTTTGGCTTTTTCAAAGAAGTACTCGATTACAGATGTACCATGGTGCTGAGGGATCATATCTATGACAGGCTCGGGGATCTTATGTTCCCTAGCAAGCTTAATGCCGTCTTTTACATGAGACCTGATAATTAATGCTGACATAGAGGGACTTAGTTTGTCATGGCGATTTTCACCCCGACTCTGGTTTTCAACAAAATAAAGGGGATTTTTAGCTTTGCCGATATCATGGTAATAGCAGGAAACCCTTGCAAGCACTGGATTTGCCCCTATCGCCTGCGCCGCAGACTCCGCCATCATCCCCATTACCATTGAGTGGTTCCATGTTCCCGGAGCCTGCACAGAGAGCTGTTTCAAAAGGGGGTGATCCAATGTTGCTATCTCAAGGAGGGTCATATCTGTTACATATCCCCCAAGGTGTTCAATGATAGGAGCTACTCCGGCAACAACAAATGCGCATAGAAGTCCGCCGGCAAGTGCGCTTGCAAGAGAAAGCCCAAGTTCATAGTAATTGCCGGAAAAGCCAACAAGGCCGACCGCAAATGTGTAGGCAAAGCCTGTTACAGAGACATTTGCCCCTGCTTTAACATAGGATGTCCTTGATTTTACGTGAACCATCTCAAGGCACCCTGCAAATGTGGTTATTAGGATAAAAAGAGGCAGATTTATGGGAAAATAAATTCCGATAATGAAAGCCAAAGCTACTCCAAACACCATTCCGTACTGAAGCCCCAGAGCCGCTTGCATTAAGATGCCTCCCGCAGCGTACGGCGTTGCATAGCAGAGGCAGTTTTTGCTTAGGTTCTCCACGAGGTGAGGCAGAGAAGCGGAAAAGATCCCCTTTATGTACGATATAAGGCTTATAGACACTAAGTGGCCAAATGATATCATAAGAAAGGATCCGATTAGTATGCAGGTAAATGTGATAAGATCCTTTAAGT
>RFKT01000037.1 GCA_003694225.1 Candidatus Dadabacteria bacterium | reverse complement strand
ATGCATTAATTTCCCCATCAGTTACATAGGGGCCGTATCTCCCCGTCTTTAAGAGTAGCTTTCTTTCTGTGGCCGGATGTTCGCCAAGCTCTTTAAGTGTAGAAGAACCCCGCCTCCTTCTCCGTTTTGGACGGGAGAGCAGATCCAACGCCTGTTCCAGTGTTATTTCCAGTGGAGAAAACTCTTCAAGAGGGATAGATCTACTTTCACTACCGCATGTTACATATGGACCGTATCGCCCATTGGAGAGGATGACCTCTTGGCCCGTTTTAGGATCTGTTCCTAAGGCATATGGAAGTGAAAGGAGCTTTAAGGCGACTTCAAGGGTAACCTCATTAGGATCCATTCCCTCAATCAGGGATGACATCTTTGGTTTCTCTGAGGCTCCTTCTTCAAGGTCTCCAAGTTGTACGTACGGTCCAAATCTCCCTTTTTTTAGATAGACAGGCTTTCCTGTGTCCGGATCTTTCCCCAAGATAGTTGGTCCTTTGGCAGCTTCTTTCAGGAGCTCTTTAGCTTTTGCAACTGTTAGATCTTCAGGGGCTAACATATCCGGGACAGCGACACTGGTCTTTCCGTCTGTAATATAGGGGCCGTATCGCCCTATTCTCACCTCTATTCCACTAGTGTCTCCATTATCCGTAAGTGCAATGCCGCATACATCCCGCGGATCTATGTTCTCTTCACCCTGCTCTATCAGCTGTTTGAGTCCAGGATGGCCGTTTCCAAAGTAAAAATCATTTAAGTATTCTGTGCCGTTAGCCTTTCCCGTTGCAATCAAATCCAAAGCGTCTTCAAGACGGGCTGTAAATTCATAGTCAACGTATTGAGTAAAATACCTTTCAAGAAGCGAGGTGACCGCCATTGCAACGAAGCTGGGGACCAAAGCAGAGCCCTTCTTAAAAGCGTACTGTCTGCTTAAAACTACATCCACGATAGTAGCCCATGTGCTTGGACGACCAATCCCCCTCTTTTCAAGCTCTCTTATAAGGCTTCCTTCTGTATACCGTGCTGGTGGCTGAGTGGTGTGTTCAACAGGGATCATTTCAGAGACATGAACGGATTGCCCTTCTTCAAGTGGTGGCAGAAAGGACTCTTCTTCTCCTTTCTCGGCACTGGCATCATCTGTAGAGTAGGCCTTCATAAAGCCTTCAAAGGTGATTGTTTTGCCTGATGCCCTAAAGACCGCTCCGTTTTTTTCTAATGCAACAACGACTCTCGTGCCTTTTGCATCCTTCATCTGAGAAGCAACTGTTCTTTTCCATATAAGCTCATAAATCTTATATGCCTCTACACCCATTTTTTCTTTTACCTCTTCAGGCGGTGTGAAATGGGCGCCTGCAGGCCTTATGGCTTCGTGTGCCTCTTGGGCGTTTTTTACCTTTGTTTCGTATCTCCTTTCTGTTGGCGCCAAATAATCCTTTCCAAAAGCTTTCAGTATAGCTTCTTTGGCTCCATTTAGCCCCTCAGAAGAAAGAGAGGTTGAATCAGTACGCATATATGTAATAAAACCGTTTTCATAGAGCTGTTGAGCTATTGCCATTGTTCTTCGAACAGAAAACTTAAATCTCTTATTTGCTTCCTGCTGCAGAGTGCTTGTGACAAACGGCGCTGACGGACGCGCCGTATATGGCTTTTTAACGACAGAAGAAACTTCAAAGTTGCCTGAGGAAAGGCGCGAAACTAATTCCTTGGTCTCAGGTTCATCTAGTACAATGGCCTTGCTGTGAGGCTTTTGCTTTCCCGTTGTTGGATCAAAATCAGAGCCTGAAGCTACCTTTCTGCCGTTTAATTTGACTAATGTGGCTTGGAAGGATGATCCAGAGGTTGGGTCCTTAAATGTGCCTTTAATGTCCCAGTATATCGCTTTTTTAAAGCGCATCCTTTCCTTTTCCCTCTCCACCAAAAGCTTCATAGCTACGCTTTGTACTCTGCCAGCGCTAAGCCTTGGCGCCATCTTCTTCCAGAGCAGGGGGCTTACTGTATAGCCAAAAAGCCTATCAATGATCCGCCTGGTTTCTTGCGCTTGAACGAGTCGCATATCTATATCACGTGCAGTTTTGAGGGAGTTTTGAATCGCTTCTTTGGTTATCTCGTGAAAAACTAGCCTCTTTGTCTCTATCTTTGGCTTTAGCACCTCCAGCAGGTGCCAGCTTATCGACTCCCCCTCTCTATCTTCATCGGTTGCAAGTAAAAGTGTGGCAGCTGAATTCACCTCTTGCTTAAGTTTCTTTACAACTTTTTTCTTGTCTGGTGGAATGATATATAACGCCTCAAATCCTTTTTCGATATTAACTCCTATTCTGCTCCATTTTTCCTTCTTTACCTTTGCGGGTATTTCGCTGGCTTTGTTGGGTAGATCTCTTACGTGGCCATAGGAGGCCATAACAGTATAGTTTTTGCCAAGAAACTTAGTGATGGTTTTGGCCTTTGTCGGAGATTCTACAATTACAAGATTCTTTGCCATAGATAACAGATGAGAATAATCTACAAGTATTTTCTTTATGTTGCTTAATCAGAAATTTAAGATTGCTCTTACATGTCTCTCTGCTAAAAATATTAACAGCACTACCAAAGCGGGTTTATAGCCCTTGCCGCATCAAGAAAAAGGCGCACACCCGAGAGGATTCGAACCTCTGACCCTCCGCTTAGAAGGCGGATGCTCTATCCAGCTGAGCTACGGGTGCAAGATGAATGCAAGAAAAAGCCCTTTCTAGCTTCTCTTAACCGGCTGTAGTCCCAAGCTAATGCTATCGGGAGATAGAATTTAAGGGAAAATCATGATTTGCGCAATAAATAGAAATTTTTCTTCTTTGATCTGAACGGGTTAATGCTAAGTGCTAAGCTTCCGACAAGAGATATAAAATACCCCCTACAAGTTGAGAATAGCCTGTAACAAGTTGTAATTATAGCTGTTTTCTTTGGTTTGCTCCCTTCAACAGGGAGATTATACCACTTCTTATTTATAGGAAACCCATCCTCAAATATCCTGAATAACATAGGTAAAACTGAACTGAAGGGGCAGGAAGCCAATTTGGCGATATGCTCGGATAGCTTTTAAAGAGAGATGTCCAGGAGGAAGGGGTAACGACTCAAGTTTGTCTTTAGATGGCACAGATATAAAATGGCTCTTTGATAT
>RFKT01000290.1 GCA_003694225.1 Candidatus Dadabacteria bacterium | reverse complement strand
TTTGAACTTGATGCTGCTATTATCTTTGCTGATATTTTAACCCCGCTTATTGGCATGGGAATAGAGCTTGATTTTGTCGATGGTGTTGGCCCTGTTATACATAATCCTATTAGGAGCCCTTCTGACATAGATAGGCTTTTTCTTCCTGATGTAAGGGAAAGTGTCGGGTATACGTTGCAAGCAATCAGTGAAGTCGAAGCTAAGCTTTCAGAGAGAAGAATTCCACTAATAGGGTTTTCGGGAGCTCCATTTACACTTTCTAAGTATATGATTGAGGGAGGTCGATCTTCAGGGATGTCTGTGAAGGAGTTTATGTTAGCTTATCCGGAGCCTTGGGCTAGGTTACAGGAAAAGCTTGTAGACTTAATCTCCAGCTATCTTATAAACCAGTTACAAGCCGGTGCATCTGCCGTACAGATATTTGACTCATGGGCTGGAGAGCTTGGAGAGATAGAGTACATAAACTTTTCTCTTCCATATTTAAAAGAGATTGTAGGGAGGATAAAATCACAAAGGGAGGAACCGATTATTTATTTTTCTACTGGTACAGGCGCTATACTTCCTATTATTAAAGGGATAGGGGTTGATTGCGTTAGCGTTGATTGGAGGATTCCTCTTAAGTTTGCTAGGGAAGTCTTGGGCGATGGTATTGCTATACAGGGAAACCTAGATCCGTACGTTCTGTTAAGCCCTAACGGATATTTGGAAGAGTCGGCACTCAGGATCTTGGGCGAAGGCTCTCTGCTTCCCGGCTATATATTTAACCTTGGACATGGGCTGCTTCCCAATACCCCTGTAGAAAGTGTGGCTAAGGTAGTATCTTTGGTGCGCGGATGGAATTGCCGTTAGTACATATATTGGCGATAAGCACAATATCTCTCTATCTATTTTCTTCTGTGATCTATCTATGGAGCGCTGCTACTGGGCGAAGCCTCATGAAAGGGGCTGAATTGGCAGCGAGTGTAGCATTTGTACTACATACTGCTACCTTTGGCCTTCTGATGTTGAGGGAGCAAAGCTTCCCATTGGGCGGCAGCGGAGATTTCAGCTTTATGATTTCGTGGGGTGTCTCGGCTGTTTATATTGTATATTTATTGCAATATAAGAGAATCAAATCATCTGTCTTGGGAGCTTTTGTACTCCCTATTTCGGCTTTTGTCTTAGCAACATCTTCTTATTTGGTTCATCTACAGAGATCGCCTTTTGAAGGAGAAACAAATCTGTGGATCTTAGTGCTTCATGTTGTGCCTGCACTGTTGTCGGAGGTAAGTCTTGTTCTCCTTTTTGTTATGAGCGGCGTATTTCTTGTGCAGGAATCTAGGTTAAAGCGACTAGCTTCTGGAGCTTTTAAGGCAACGCGATTGTCCCTTGATGCTATTGATAGGCTTTGCCGGTTGTTTACGGTTGTCGGGTTTGTTGCAATGGGGGTTGCCGTGATCTCCGGGGCGCTCTGGGCTATAAGCAACGGGGAGTCTCTAGCAACTCCTGATTTTGTTCAGTGGCTTGCATTGGCTGTGTGGGTACTGTTTGGTCTTTTTTTGCATTTAAGGACGCTTTCTGAGTGGTCGTCCAGGCGGATATCGGTCTTCGTGTTAAGATCGGTAGGAGCTCTTTTGGCAGTATTTTTTGTGTTTACTTTTTTTTCTGATGTCAACTTAGTGCATGAGCGGTTCTAGTAATTATAGGAGTGAGAGAACCTCCTACAGTTTGGTAGGGGTGAACCATAGAACTCTCTCAGTGGAAGCGAGGGAGCGTTTGAGCTCTATTCCAATAGATACCAAAGAAGAGCTGGGCAGATTAGTAAAAAGTTGTTCATTGCAGGAAGCAGCTGTGCTGTCAACGTGCAATAGGTTTGAGGTAATTTCGGTAGGGGAAGATTGTGGGGATAAGGTAGTCGAATATATCTCTTCAAGATTTGCTGGAGGCTTAAATGGTAGCGGGTTTTATAACCTTAAGGATCTTGATGCGGTCAAGCATCTTTTCCGCGTAACATCAAGTCTCGATTCAATGGTAGTTGGCGAGAGCCAGATACTAAAGCAGGTAAAGGAAGCTTACAAGCGTTCCGTTGAGTGTGGTTTTGCAGGGAAATACCTTCACAGGCTCTTTCAGTCTGCTTTTAGGCTTGCCAAGAAGGTAAGGAACTTAACTGGAATTTCGGATATAGCGGTATCTGTGAGCTATATTGCCGTCAAGTTAATTCAGCAAATCTTTGAAGACTTGGAAAAGATCTCTGTATTGGTGATCGGAAGTGGTGAGATGGCAGAGTTGGCCGTGTTACATCTTCAGTCTTATGGCTGTAAAGAGGTTATTATTGCAAACCGCACTTTGAGCCGAGCTGCCAATTTAGCTAGCAGAATTGGAGGATCTGCAATATCCCTTTCGGATATTTCTAGATATCTTTCAACAGTAGATGTTGTGATAGGATCTGTTGCTACTGACAGGCCTATTATTACAAAGGATATGCTTAGAGGAATAGAGAGAAACGCATCGTTAGTGTTGGTTGATCTTGGAGTTCCAAGGAACTTTTCCAATTCGCTTAGAGAGCTTGATTATGTATTTTTGTACAATATTGACGATCTGTCTAATACTGCCAGGCAAAATGTAGGGTTGAGAGAAGAGGCTGCAAAGGATGCTGAGATTATTGTTGAGCATGGGATCTTACAGTTTCAGAAGTGGCTGGATAAGGTTGCTGCTGAGCCTTCTATAATCGATTTCAGGGCAAGAGTAGAAAAAATATGCAAAGATGAGCTAGAAAGCGCTCTTAAAGGAACTTTAGATAGTGAAACCTTACGTAAAGTCGTTGCTTCCATAGCACCGCCTTTGGGCAGGAAATTGGCGCATAATTTTACGGAGATCCTTTCAAATGGAGGCCTGAAGGATATAGACGAAGATATATTGTTATCTATCCTTTTAAATAATGGCTGACAAATTTTACTCTTCTGCAATTATAGGCGGAGGGATTTCAGGTCTTACTGCCGCTTATTTTTTAACCAAGCAAGGGGAAGAAGTTGCTCTTTTGGATCCAGATTCATTGGGAGGAGTGATAAGGAGTGTTAAGAAAGACGGATTCACATTAGAGCTTGGCCCTAATGTCTTTGTGAAAAAGGAGGCTATATGGAAGCTGATGTGTGAGTTGGGAATAGAGCATCTAGCTCAAGGCCCGGCTTTCAAAAAGTATTATCAGCATGTCTGTTATCGCCAGAGGGCAGTAAAGATTCCGTCTAATTTGATCGAATTTGTATTAACCCCTCTTATTAGCCCTATTGATAAGATGCAGCTTTTATGTAGGGTTTTTAAGAGCCATTCGGTTAATCCCAGTGATTCGGTTGGTGCTGTCTTTAGGGCGCTTGTTGGGGGAAGCTCAGTGTCCAATATAGTTGCCCCGGCTTTTAGGGGGATCTTTGGTGGCTCTGTAGATGATCTGCTGTTTGAATCTGTCTTTCCTGATATGTGCAATGCTTTGCAAGATGGTAAAAGCATTTTTGGGTATCTTAAAAGCAAAAAGCGAGGTGGCAAGAGAGAGATATTTCATATAAGGGGGGGGAATGCCAGCTTGGTTGAATCTCTAAAGAAAGCGATTGCAGGCAAAGCGGCTTCGATAAAAAAAGAAGTATGCAGTGTAAGAGTGGCAAATAGTGAAGATGGCGGTTTTATTTTAGAGACATCTGAAGGAGCCATTGGGTGTAAGAAGCTATATGTTGCAACATCTGGCGCTGCAACCTCCCGATATATTAAAGGACTTTCTGCGGAAGCTTCCCATGCTCTTAGCAAGGTAAGATATGCTGGAATTATAGTAGTGCATGTTGCCTGTAATAGCAGCGAACCTTTGCCCAAGAGTAGCTTTGGGATTCTTTTTCCTGATGGGCATATGATGGGAATTATGTTTAGTTCTATCCTTTTCCCTGATATGGCACCAGAGGGAAAGGAGCTTCTTACTCTATGTCTAGGTGGCACACAGAAGGAAAGTTTTAGCCTTGGAAAAGAAGCTATATTGTTGGAGATAGAAGCCGCCTTGAAGGGGTTGCTAGGTGTACACAGTTACGATCTGCTGGGTATCCATAGATGGGAAAGAGCGATACCTCAATACGACATTCATCATTTGGAGGCAGTGAGAGAGCTAAAAATGCTTGAGAGCAGGTATAAAAATCTCCACTTTATAGGCGCTGATATTGGAGGCATAAGCGTGCCTGACAGGGTAGCTTTGGTCGAATCGGTATTAATCTAAAAACACTAACTCCTTGATTTTATAGATGATTGTTTAAGGTGTTTAAGGTGAAAGAAAAGGACACCCAGATCTATTATAGTTTAACTTATTGATCTTATAGGTGAATTTTTCAACAAAAAGTAGCCCCGCACCTTCACCTATGGAGCGCAGGCATCCTGCCTGCATATAAGGGCAACGGGTTCCCCAAAGAGTTTGCAGCGACCCCTGGGACATCTTGAGA
>RFKT01000289.1 GCA_003694225.1 Candidatus Dadabacteria bacterium | reverse complement strand
TCACATTACTTAAGTAAAAATCCCTGTACCTCCCCCACATATCAACCTTGCTTGCCGTGTGAAATAGAACGTCCGCCCCGCTTAAAACTTTATAATGCTCCTTTAACCCTTTGGAAATATCTGCACGAACCGTTGTGACCCCGATCTCCCTTAAATTAGGATAATCGCCCCTTGCAATAGAAACCACCTCAAAACCCCTGCCTAAAAGAGCTCGACACAGAGCAAACCCAACAAACCCTCCGCCTCCTGTCACTATGCATTTATAGTGAGCCATATATGCATTAAAGTGTAAGTTAAGTGGTTAAATGGGCCGCTATCCGTTTACTTTCCACTTCAGCCTTTACCCAATCCCTAAGCCTATCCCGGTAAATTTTGGCGTTGTGCCGACTATCTACAGGCAAAGATTGGCGAAGCAATATAAGGGAGATATCTTTAGTGAGGGGATCTGCCTGCCCAAGCTCCCTAAGCTCTCCTATAAGCCTCTCTCGATCTCTGTCACCTTCAGGCCAAAACCCAGGCGTAGGTTCAGCTACAATTACAGGACCAATCATTCCTCCATCAACTAAGGCTGTCCGATTGATCTTAGGATGACAATTAAACACCCTTTCAACCGGAATAGGATAAAAGATCTTTTCATTCCATCTCACAACATGTGATTTTCTTCCACAAAAATAGAGCCCCCCCTCTCTATCCAGATATCCCATATCCCCCATCCGGTGCCAAGGAAGCCCTCTTGTGTCACTTATCTTGGAAGCGGCATTGGCGGCGGGATTTTTGTGGTAGCTCCTACTTACATTTGCGCCCTTAACAATCACCTCTCCTATCTCATAACTGCCCATCTCAGAAATTTTAGAGATATCATCTATGATTCCATCTTTAGGCTTTATCACCTTTATCTCAACGCCTTCTACCGCCTTTCCAACATAAACGCCTAACTCTCCGCTTGAAGCAGGCTCGCCAGTTTTAGATAAAAGCTCTGAGCCAGAGACTAAGGTGACAGGCAAAGCCTCTGTAGCCCCATAGGGGGTATAACTTTCACTATTTGGAGCAGCCTCTTTAAGGATTTTAACGGTTTCTTGCGGTACAGGAGCGCCAGCCATAAAGATCTTCTCTAAGGTAGGAAGCCTTACCCTGCTCCTGACGCAATATTGTGCTATCTTTTTCCATAGAGTCGGCGAACCAAAGGAATAGCTAATACCGAGATCCGACACTATCTTGCAGAGAATATGAGGATCAAGGGAAAGCGGCTTGGATGGGTCAATAGGAGGGAAAACAGCGGTTACCCCATTAGCTATATGAAAAAGTGAAAATATTGGCAAAAGGGGTAGATCCCTCTTCCTCTCCTCTATGCCAAAAAACTCGCGGAATATCTTTAGCTGACGCAACACCATATCTTGGGTAAAAACTACACCCTTCGGCGGGCCTGTAGCACCTGAAGTAAAACCTATCATGGCGGTTTCCCAATACTTAGTGGGAGGGACAGGATGGGAAGAAAATCTTTTTAAAATGGAAAGAGTAGGTCCCCCTATAACACTCCACTCACTTGCTATCACGTGGAATTTAAGAGAAGGGAAAAGCCCCTTCTTTAACAACCGCAAGATGTGCGCTTTTTGAGTCCCAATAAAAACATCGGGGTCTAACCTCTTAAGGCACTCATAAAGGTGTTTCTTCTCTATGCCAGGATCGATAAATACAGGAACAGCACCTTCCGCCATCACAGCATAGGCAAGAGCTAGAAAATCTATTCCAGGTTTTACCAAGAATAACACCCTGTCTCCCCGCTCAAGGCCAAGCGAAATCAGCCCCCTGTGGTACCTTCTTACAAGGTCAAGCATGTCTTTATAGTTTATATGGCGATAAGTTATGGAGTTTCCCCACACTCTGGGTATTATGACCGCATCCCGATAGAGGTTCTTTTCCGCAGTTTGTACAAAGATCTTATAAAGGCTTGGTTTTTGAGAAGAATCCTCAGCTCGCTCCAAGGCTTTCTGTGGCGAAGGAGAAAGCAGAAAATCCAATATTAAGGAGCACACCTTGTCACCCTCATCCTCAAGCACAAGGTGAGATGCCTTTGGAAGCTCTGTAACATCAGCTTGGGGAAAGAGGCTTACAACCTTTGAAAGCATCTCCTCGTGAAAACACGGATCTTTAAGCCCCCAGATAATCTTTACAGGTTTTTCTCCCAAAGCAGAGATCGACTCCCCTATAGCCTGCATATCAGAAAATGACGGATGTTCAGGGTGAAACGGGATGTCATCCACAAAGTTCCATATAGCTTCCCGATCTCTCCTCCTTCGATAGGGATAAAAGTAACCCTTTCGCACCTTTTTGGGAAGCTTCTTTGTAATGCCCAAGCCCGGAGTTGTAGCAAGCTTTAGGAAATACTTCGTATGCCTCGTCATAAACCTGCCGGGAATCGGCCGAGCGGCTAATTTGATCACTGTGGGAAGGCTCTCAGTCTCTGTTAGAGTGGTGTTTAAATAAACAAGCCTGTTAACCTTATCAACGTTATTAAGGGCCACACTTGTCCCTATAGGCCCGCCCCAATCGTGCATAACAAAAGAATAGCTTTCAAGCCCCAGCATATCGAGCAGGGCTTCCAAATGCCTTACCCTGTCCTTAGCCCGAAATCTTGCAGGGGGATGTTCAGAAAGACCGCACCCAATATGGTCCGGAGCAATCACCCTGAAAGAATCCTTGAGCTTTCCTATAAGCTCCCTGAAATAAAAGCACCATGTGGGGTTTCCGTGCACTAAAATGACGGCGTCTCCTTCGCCTTCATCTATATAGTGCATTTTGTAGCCTTCGATCTCTGCAAAGTGAGATTCAAAAGGAAGGAGATCTGAATAAGGAAAATCGCCGTTCATTCATCTCTCTTAATGAGCAGCCAAAGGCATCACCACTCAAGCCCAAGGAAGAGGGAATTCAATCCGCTTCCAAATCCGGTAAGTAGGATCTTGTCTCCCTGCTTGATATCCTTTTCCTTGGCGCCTATAACAAGCGCCGTTGGGAGAGCAGCAGACGCCAAGTTGCCGTATTCCTGATAAATCGTAAACTCTTTAGAGCCATCAAGCCCTATTGTCTTGTAAAAGCTGCCATTTACCTGCTTTCCCACCTGATGACAGAAGATATGGTCTACGTCATCTTTGGTCCATCCAAAGAGCTTAGAGAATTCTTTCCACGTTTTTCTACCAAGTTTCGCCGCAGAACTAACCAGTTTGCTCGACTCTGTAGTCATAATCGGATCAAATCCTGAAAGCTGCGCAACATAATAATCGCCGTTTCCGTTGCACAGATTATGGTGGCGGGTAGCAGAACGGCCAACCCCCCCGAGGATTCGGTGTGTATTTGTGGCAATATCTCTATGAGC
The DNA here is from genome assembly GCA_003694225.1 of Candidatus Dadabacteria bacterium. Taxonomy (GTDB): domain Bacteria; phylum Bdellovibrionota_C; class UBA2361; order UBA2361; family J135; genus J135. The sequence continues at coordinate 4,318 of RFKT01000289.1, read as the reverse complement.
AAGCACATAGGCAACAGCTCCAGAGCCAAGAGTAAGTGTAGGTAAAAGGTTTAACAGCTCACTACGAGATAGCTCTTCGTGCTCTAATATGTAGTTAATGCAGTAATCAATAGGCTTATATATTGTCTCTCCAGAAAGGACTATCCCAGCAGGCACAGTGCCAGATTCAATAAGAGTCGCCATCATAAAGATGCCGTTCATAAACCCCAAACAGGCATTGCTGACATCTGTTACCATAGCAGTCTCTTCAAGCCCAAGCTCATGGTGGATAAGGCAGGCTGTTGCAGGTTCAAAATAATCCCTGGTGATAGAACAGCTAAAAAGCGCTTTGATATACTTTTTGGGGAAGCCTATCTCTTTTAGCGCCTTGTGCCCCGCCACAGTTGCGACTTGGCTTGGCATAGCCCCATTTTCCCAAAAATACCTGGATCTAATCCCCGTAAGCTTTTCAAATGTGCCTTTCGGAATATTTAGCCTCTCATAGAGAGGAGCAAGACGCTCCTCTATCTCCTCTGAGGTTACCCTCTTAGAGGGGAGATTTACAGCCATAGACTCTATAAATACATTGTTAAAAGTGGCGCTTAACATCTTGACAATAACACATCTCCTTTAAGAGCATGGGCACACAGCCCGGATATTTTTCAACTGGCCGAATCATGGTAGTGTATTGAAACCTTAAAAGCAAACACCCTGTTGAAACGGTCCGCCGTACAGGTTAGACAATAATAAAAAACCTAACTTTGATAAATACCCTAAGATAAAAGGACTCAGGAAAAAGGAACATGCTGAAAACACAGTATAATCTAAGAAGCAAAACTACCCTAATCTTAAATGAGAGGATTAAATGATACTAATTGTAGATAATTATGACTCATTTACATATAACCTATACCAACTGGTTGACATAGCCGCTTCAGGTAGATTCGGTGAAATTTCTGTCAAACGGAACGATGATCCCTCACTGCTGTCGCTTCCTCTCTCATCTCTCAAAGCTATTATAATTTCACCCGGCCCAGGTAGACCGGAAGACACAAATCTCTGCCCAGAGCTTATCAAGAAAGCTCAAGGCATACTCCCCATCCTGGGAGTATGCTTAGGACACCAACTATTGGGAAGCTTAGACGGAGGGAATATAGTAAGAGCCAAGTCGGTCCTTCACGGAAAAACCTCGCTTGTCCACCATAGGGCAGAGGGGCTCTTTGAAGGGCTTCCATCACCATTTAAGGCGGCAAGGTATCATTCGCTCTGTATAGAAAAGGACTCTCTCACCAATTATACCGTTACTGCATCAACTGCAGATGGCGAAATAATGGCAATAGCGCACAGGGATTTTCCATCCTTTGGAATTCAATTTCATCCTGAATCGTTCCTTACAGAGGGAGGGGAGATCTTGATTGGCAATTTTTTAGCGAAACTTTAAGAGGCATGGAGAGCTACACACTAAATCTAAAAGATCCTAAAGGATTTATAGATCTTTTTTTGCAACACTTTGCTGACAAGGAGGGCGCCATCGTCCTTGACTCTTGTGAGCTTAAGGGAAGTACTTATCTTTTCTTGGAGCCATATGCAAAGGTCTGGGTAGAGAACGGAAGATCTTTTCTTGCCGAAGGAGACTTCATCAAAGAGTTCCCTTCACCTTGGGAAGGGTTGGATCTCATAAAGAATTTTAACTGTACAGAAACTCTCGTGCCACCTATACCTTACTCGGCAGGATTTCTTAGCTATGAAATGCTTCACTACATCGAGGAGATCCCAAAGCCAGCTACTGACCCTTATGGAATGCCTGATGCCTTGTTTTACATATATAAAAAGGTAATAGAACTTAAGTTTCCATTTGCCGGATCCTGCACAGTATATTCATTCGACAAAGAAGCTCCGTTTACTCCCATATGGCGGTGTGATGTAGATCTCAGCCGCTTGGCAAGGCTCTCTCAGAAACGGAGGCAAAAGCCCCTCAAGCCCACATCAACTGCAAATGGTATGGATCTACTAAAGGATCTAAGCCGCAAAAAAGAGTATATCTCTCAAGTAAATGAGATAAAAGAGCTTATAGCAGAAGGAAGTGTCTATCAGGTAAATATCTCTGAGCGGTTTGAGGTTGACTTTGGTCTTTCTCCCCGAAGTTATTATATGTCCCTAAGAGAGATCTCCCCTGCTAAATTCTCCGCTTTTCTCTCTTTAGGCGGTGATGCTAGCAGACGTTTTTTAGTGTCGGCATCGCCTGAACACTTTGTAACCATAACCCCAGATAAACTATGGTGCTCTCCCATAAAGGGAACAGCAAAGAGAGCAGCCGCTTCAGAACAATTAGATCAAAAGAAGCTCCAGCAAAGTCCAAAAGATCTTGCAGAACTCTCCATGATAGTTGATCTGGTAAGAAACGATTTAGGAAAGGTGGCAAAAAGAGGCTCTGTGCATGTAAGAAGCCACGCCCAGATTGAAAAGCTTCCCCACCTAATTCACCTTTATAGTGAAGTAACCGCAACCCCAAAAGACGGCATCACGCCCATAGATACGATAAAAGCCCTCTTTCCGTGTGGCTCTATCACAGGATGCCCCAAAATAGCCTCTATGGAGGTGATATCGAGACTTGAAAACGCCAAACGGGGAGCTTATTCAGGCGCTATTGGCTATTTTGCCACAGGGGGATATGGGTCTTTTAGTGTCGCAATCAGAACAGCCATGATCCGAGATAGCAAACTTTTGTTTCAATCCGGAAGCGGTATAGTATATGATTCAGATTGCGAAGCTGAGCATGCGGAGACTCTGCTAAAGGCTCTGCCATTTGTCTCAGCATTAAATGCCCAGCAGAAAATGTAACCGGCATAATCCAAAAAGGGAAATGAGATGAGGGATATTCCTACACTCGCCGTTTTGATATCAGGCAGGGGTTCAAACCTTAAGAGCCTGATTGAAAATAGCGTAGATTACCGTGTGACGGCGATAATATCCAACAATCCTGAGGCGCCGGGGCTTAAATTCGGCCGTGAGTACGGCATCAAAACTGTAGCGTTATCAAGGAAGGACTACCCATCTCTTTCAGAGTATAAATGTGCAATTTTTGAGGAGACTAAAAAGGCAAGCCCGGATCTTGTAGCGCTTGCAGGTTTTATGATGATCTTGCAGCCAGAGTTTGTGAAGTTTTACTGGGGAAGGCTTTTCAATATCCATCCAGCGCTTCTTCCCAAATATCCCGGCTTAGACACCCATAAAAGGGCGCTTGAGCACGGAGAAAAAGAGCACGGATGTACCGTACACTATGTTGATCCAGGAGTTGATACAGGCCCCATTATAGCTCAGGCCAAAGTCCCAGTCTTTCCGGAAGACACCGTTGAGGCGCTATCACAGAGAGTTTTAGAGAGGGAACATGCGATCTATCCGTGGGTAATAAACTCAGTCTCAAGGGGAGAGATCCGGCTTGAAGGATCGACGGTCTATTATTCAAGCCTAGTGAAAGCAGAGGCTAAGGAGAAAAACTTTATTATCTTTACTGATAGCTCACTAAAAACCTTTCCTTACTAGAGTTACACGAAGAAAACGCCCTCACCCTTAATTTCACCCCAACCTCTGAGCGTCCCCTATAGTTTTCCAGCACTAAGCTAACCTATAAAAGGCAAAAGGTTCGCACAAAAAGACCACTATCCCTTCCGCGCCTAAAAACCGCCCTCAACCTTTCTGGAAGTTGTTATGGTCTTCTATTAAGCAGCTACGAGATGCCCTGAATACCGCTCCAGTTTTCTTGTAAGCTCTTCTTTTACCCTTAGTTTCTTCTTCTTTAAGACCTTTATCTCAAACTCTTCTGTCTCAGTTAAATACGCCCTGCTATCAATCTCCGTTATCTCCCTATCTAGTCTTCTATGTTCATCATAAAGCCTCTTTATCTCTGAATCATGTTTTAAGGCAAGCTCCAAGATAGCGGGATCAATGTGGTCCATATTAGGCCTCCTTCAATGGATTTTGACGATATATTAAGATCTTAATATCCGGATTTAAAAAAAGTCAAAGCAAAAAAACCGTCCTTCTATTAAAAGCTGAATTTACGGCGAAAAGGGAGAGATGAATAACACAAAATTGGAAACTAGAACGACCATTCTCCCCATAAAACACGATATTTTAGCGATGTCTTTCCGGTGCCAAGCTCCATAAGCAACGCAAACTTTATCCAGCAATTTAATCGGTTGAAAGAGGCAGGATCTTCTGGGGTATTTTGCGGGGCAATATAGGCACGAGCAGATTTGAACTGCTGACCTCTTGCATGTCAAGCAAGCGCTCTGACCAACTGAGCTACGTGCCTATATGGTACATTTTTTTTTTAATC
>RFKT01000288.1 GCA_003694225.1 Candidatus Dadabacteria bacterium | reverse complement strand
ATCTAGATCCTTTACCTTTATCTGTTCCTTAGTTGAGAGATCTTTTATTTCTACGGTGGAGCCGTTATCTGACACAAAAGCTACATAGGGTATCCCCTTTTTAGCTGCGTATTCTATCTGTTTCCCTAATTTTACAGGCTTCGGATACACCTCTGCCCGGAGTCCTTTTTCCCTAAATCTCTTTGCTGTTTTAAGGGAATGTGGCAAGTCCTCCTCTGAATAAAGTGTAACAAGAACTACAGCGGGAGAGCGTTTTTCTAGCTTGGAAAGCCCCTTTGATAGTATGAGCGACATAAGGCGTGTTATTCCAAACGATACTCCTACTCCAGGGATTAACCTTGAAGAAAACTTGGCGGCTAAGTTGTCATACCTTCCTCCCCCAGCAACTGATCCAAACTCTGGATAGTCGTTAAATGTTGTCTCTATGATAGTGCCGGTATAGTAGTCAAGGCCTCTTGCAAGGCTTAAATCTAACACGATGCATTCATTATCTCTCTCTCCGCTAAGAATCCTGTTTATTTCAAGAAGATCCTTTTTTCCCTCAGCAAAAGTCTCATTTTCTACCTTGATGCTGTCAAGCAACGATGGCGCTTCGGAGAGTGGAAGAGAATATGCGCAAAAGTCTAAGATCTTTCCGATCGAACCTTTTGGAACCCCCAACTTTTCCAGCTCTTGGCAGACACCGTCCTTCCCTATCTTGTGGAGCTTGTCAACAGCGATTATAACATCCTGTCTTAGAGTTTCGGCAATTCCAAGTGATTCGTAGAATCCCGCAAGAATCTTTCTGTTGTTTACCTTAATAGTAGTGCGTCCAAGGTTAAGTTTTTTAAATACATCATTTACTATCAATACTATTTCAGCGTCGAAATAGATAGGGAGTTCATTTACATTTACAACATCAATATCAAATTGGTAAAATTCCCTGAATCTCCCTTCTTGCGGGCGTTCTCCTCTCCACGATTTCTGCACCTGATAACGTTTAAAGGGAAAGGTCAGTTCACTAAAGTTTTGTACAACATATCTTGCAAATGGAACGGTCAAATCAAAGTGAAGAGCAAGTGTGTCATCCGACACGGAAAAATCCTCCGCTTTTGCCCTTTGGAGCACATAGATCTCCTTTTCTATATCTCCTTTTGAGGCGAGTGTGGCTAAGTATTCTACCGACCGGACTTCCATAGGTTGATAGCCGTAAAGCTCACTGGTCTCCTCAATAGTGTGTATAATCTCCATCTCCAGCGCCTTTTCCCACGGCAGCCACTCAGGAAATCCGGAGATTTTTTGTGGTTTAAGGCCCATTACTTCTTTGGTTTAATGAAAACGAATCTCTGGTACTCACCTGTTTGAACTATCAATCTGAGCCCTTTCTTTGATTCTTTAACAATTTTCCTGAAATCATCCACGCTGGATACTTTCTTTCCATTTGCCTCGATAATGACATCTCCACGTCTTAGCCCAGCTCTAAAAGCCGGTGAGCCAAATTCTACCTCTTCAACGAGTACACCTTTGTCGGAATCAAGTCCCAACTCTTTGGCTACCTCTGGTGTTAAGTCTCTAAGCCCTATTCCAAGCTCATAAGTCGAGTCTTCCGATTCGCTTTTTTCCTCAGGAGATTTTAGTTCTCCAATCTTCACAGTCTTTGTAAGCCTCCTTCCATTTCTTACCACTTCTATCTTAACCTTTGTTCCAGGTTTGGTTTCTGCAACTAGTTTTCTTAGATGCACTACATTTTTTACCTTTGTCCCCTTGTACCTTACAATAATATCTCCCTGTTTAAGCCCTGCATCTTCTGCTGGGCTGTTCTTCGTTACAGATCCTATAAGCGCTCCTTCAACTCCTTTATACCCAAAGGATTCTGAGAGATCCTCATCTAGGTTCTGAATCATCACACCAAGCCATCCCCTTATGACCTTTCCTTCCTTGATCAGGTTATCAGCAACGTACCGTGCCATATTAGATGGAATGGCGAGGCCTATTCCCATATATCCTCCGCTCTTGCTGAAGATAGCGGCATTTATGCCTACAACTTCCCCCTTAAGGTTGACAAGAGGACCACCGCTGTTTCCCGGGTTTATAGCGGCATCTGTCTGTATAAAATTTTCATAATCCACAATTCCTACATTTGATCTACCCTTAGCGCTTACAATCCCCGCTGTTATTGTGTTATCCAATCCAAAGGGATTTCCAGCTGCAACAACCCATTCGCCGATCTTCAGCTTGTCTGAATCTCCGAATACTGCAGGTTTAAGGTTGCTTGCATTGATCTTTATTACTGCCAGATCAGTCTTAGGATCCTTTCCTACAACCTTTGCTTGAAACTCTTTTCCTCCCGCAGTGCGGACTGTTATTTCATCTGCACCATCTATCACGTGGTTGTTAGTGATTATATGACCTTCTTTGTCAATGATTACGCCGGTCCCCACGCCTGCCATAGGGCGCTTGCCCGGATTGGGAAATCTAAAAAATCTATCAAAAAAATCCCTACCAAATGGCTCTGAAAAAGGGAAAGGAGGGAAAATATTATGCTGACTGCTGGTTTTTTTTGCTTTTGTTATGGAGCTTATATTTACAACAGATGGTTTGATTATCTCAGCTACCCGTTCAAAGGCATAGGAAAGCCTTTCTGCATACTCAAGCGAACGTTTTATTTCATCTGCCCCCCCCCAAATTGGTGTAGAGGCTATTAGAAGAAACAAAAAGGCAGTTACCCTCAAAAAAACGCCGATCATAATTTCCCTCCCAAAATAGGCAGTAGTCGCAAACTAATAAAACCACCTCTCGTTCATTATACCCAAAACAGGTTTGAGCAAAAGTTAACCGAGAGAGCCGCATCATTTGAGAGTACAACCAACTGTAATTCCTTGATAATAT
>RFKT01000287.1 GCA_003694225.1 Candidatus Dadabacteria bacterium | reverse complement strand
ATCTTAGATCTAGGGTCTCCATATGATGGGGATCATATAACACGCTAAAAAGAAAGATATCACTAGCAAGACCAGTCCTACCTTCAGAAAATCCAGCAAGTTATATCGGCCAGGACCGTAAACCATCATAAGCACAGGCTCTAACGGCGTTAGAAAACAGAGAGATGCTCCAAGGGTTACAGCCATAACTAGGCTCATAGGGTTTATCCCGGAGCTTGAGGCGAAAGAGATAGCCAGTGGCAGTAATATAACTGCGGTTGCTTGATTAGAGAAAAGCTGTGTCATTATAGCGGTAATAAGAACAAAAGCAGCTATTGCAATATTTGGAGAATTAACAGGAAGATATTTTAAAATGACTTCACTTAAAAAAGATGCGGCGCCGCTTAGCCCCATAGCTTTTCCTAGAGACAAGATTGACGCTATAAAGATAAGAATTCTCCACTCAATTACCTCATAAAGCTCATTTCCTTTTATAACGCCAAAGATTACGGTTGTTATAGCCCCCAGCAGGCATGCTAGTGACAAGGGGATGGAAGGGACAGTTGAGCCGATTATTAAAGATAACAGAAATATTCCTATTGCATGAAACCTCAACTGTGTGCGATATGACTCTCTCTCTAGCTCTTGGAGGGGAATTAGCCCCAAAAAATCAAAAGTGCGGTTGTCAATAGGGCGCAAAAGCTGAATTACCAAGATATCTCCAGCTAAGAATCTAAAATCCCTAAGCTTATTGTGAACAGTTTCTCCTTGCCTATTTACAGCAAGAAGGGAGATTGAGTACCTGTTTCTAAGGAAAACCTCTACAGGTGTACGGTTTTTAAGCCGAGACCTTTCGGTAACCAGCACCTCATGGAGTTTTAGTTCATTTCGAAGCGTGCCCCCAGGAAGAGTTTCTTTAATCGTTGCATCCGATTTGGTTTCTTCCAAAAACTCTAGCCCATATTTTTCTTTTATCTCATTTAGCTTTTTTATATTCCCCTCCAAAAGAAGGATATCTCCTTCATGTATAACTGTTGCATTTCTAGGAACCGAAAGTTTTCCCTTGCCTCGAGATATGCCGACAATGATAACATCTGCGTCTTTTGAAAGAAGAGAGTCTTCTATCTTTTTGTTGCTTAAAGGAGAGCCCTTCTTTACAACAAACTCAGAGGTATAAGCCCTGAGGTTAAACAGCTGGGAATGATCTATTTGTTCTCCCTCGCTTCTTTCAGAGATCAGATAAGGCGCTACAAAGAAAAGATATGCCATCCCTACAAGAAGAATTGGATATGCCGCCTGAGTGGTTGTAAAGAGAGAAAACGGCTTAAGCCCATACTGCCCTAACATTCCGCTTATAATGATATTTGTGGATGTGCCGATCAATGTGTTCATGCCGCCAATAACGGAGGCTAAGGCTATTGGAAGAAGCCACCTCCGAGGCGAATCTCCAAAGCTTTTTGATATGGAAACTACAATGGGGATTACAACCGCTAATGTGGCAGTATTACTTACAAAGGCAGATATAACAGCCACCGATATGAGCATTATAAAATAGGCAAGGCGCTTGCTTTTGCCAGCAATGCGTATGAGAGATCTCTCTATAGCCTTGATCACTCCGGTTTTATTAAGCCCTGCTGTAAGGACAAAGAGAGAACCTATCAAAAAAAGGGCATCGTTAGAAAAGCTCTCTAAGGCTTCTTTGTAAGGTAGTATCCCTGTGATAACAAGTATAAGGGACACTAAAAGGGCGCTTATCTCTAAAGGGAAAAGCTCCTTAGCAAAGAGGATAAGGGCAAAAAAAAGTATGCATAAAAAGGTAGCGACAGTGGCATCCATAGGTAGAATTTAGGCAGGAATGGGGATTATGTAAAAGGGGAAAAAGCGGCAAAAGTAATACAATGTAATAGACTATGGAAAGCTTTCTCTTAGGTTGTTGGCAAGGAAGATTTCTGCCACAATAGGCTAGAGTAAGAGTTGTGCATATTTGTCCCTGTTGGCTATAAGTGGTTTGTATTAAAAGAGCAGTTTTTTACGACCTTGAGACGTCAGACAAAGACCCAATAGGGCAGATATTAAACTACTGTTTTATTGAGACGGATCTTGATTTTAACGTTCTCTCTTCTGTTAAGGGAGAGGTAGAAATTTCCCGGCTTCAGCTTCCAAGGGCTAAAGCTCTTCTCGCAAATAAGATAGATGTGCTTTGCCATCAAGAGGGCAATGTGGAGTCTGAGAGGGATGCTATGGCAAAGATCCATAGGTTTATGGTTGAGGTTTCCCGAAGGGGGGCTGTCTCTCTTATAGGATATAACTCATCTAAGTTTGACCTATCCTATCTTCGCACATCTCTTATAAGAAATGGCCTTAATCCCTATATAAGCAATCTCTTTTACGGAGACTTGCTCCATCTCTCCCAGAAGCTTTGTGTTTGCCGGAAAGATTTTCCCCGAAAGGAGCTTTGCAGGGAAGACAACCCTAAGAAACTCTCCCTTTCCCTTGAAAACCTAGCTAAGCATTTTGGGATTCTCACTGGCGCTCAGGCTCATGAAAGCTATGAGGATGT
>RFKT01000286.1 GCA_003694225.1 Candidatus Dadabacteria bacterium | reverse complement strand
CTCTAGATGTCTCCTGGTAGCTGAATCAATGGCTACTACCCCATTGTCTGTATCGTGAGAAACTTCAAGAAAAGCTATCTCAGCTCCCGCAGTAGTTTCATCAACGTAAGATATAAGTAACCGGAGAGCTTTTTTGGCAAGCTCATCCAAAGCTGAGTAGCCACTAATCTTTTCCTCTCTTGAATGGAATGAGGAGCTAATTTCTCTAAATTTTATTGTTGTGCCTTCTCTTACCGTTTTGCCAATCTCCCTCACCCATCTGAGTCTTTTATCTACTTTCTTTCCTGCATGTTCTGCTGGAAGAATGATCTCTGAAGGATCTATATTCATAATTTCATAGCAGACCAGGTCAGGCTCAATTGCTTCCTTTACAAAGATTTTCCCTGTGCGAACATCGGAAAATGCGATAGCATACTCATTGAATCCCGGCACAACGGCAGCTATGTAGTTTTCTCTGTGATCTTTATCTGAGGATGATAGTATCCTTACGCCGGGAGAGATGATGCGATCAAGCGCGCGCTCAACCATACCCTTGGATGTTTTAGGATCCCCAATCTGCTTTACAACAGCAACAGTAAAGCCCTTATCTACCAGCCTGTTAAGATAACTATCTGCAGCTGCTACAGGAACGCCGCACATAGGCACTGGATTTTCACTGTTCTTATCTCTGCTGGTAAGGGTAAGGTTAAGCGCTTTAGAGGCTTCTATGGCATCATCAAAGAATAGTTCATAGAAGTCGCCAACCTGAAAAAAAAGCAGGGAATCTTGGTACCTCTTCTTATAGTCAAGGTAAAGCCTTAACATAGGGGGCAGTTTCTGCCCTTGATGCGATAGTATGGTTTGGTTAGATACAAACATTTTGCAACTTCACTCATGAGCGCAGGGGCACTCTATTACTATTTCATGAATCGCGCTTTTTTTCCACAACGCAACCGTTTTGCCGCTATAGCTAAAGGTTTTTAATGGGTTAAAGTGTTGAGAAAGATGTCTTATAGAAAACTTTAATTGTTTAAGGATATAAGCCCTGATACACTTGTTGTTAGAGATTTTGTAATGGAAAAGGGAAAACTTCATATACTTATAATTGATGATGAATCCTCTGTGCTAAAGGCTTTGGTGCTTCTACTTTCTGCTATGGGGTATAAAGTGTCTTCTGCTATTAGCGGGAGAGAGGGGTTGGATATATTGGGAGAAGAGCCTATTGAATGCATAATATGCGATCTTCGGATGCCGGAAATGGATGGATTGGAGGTTCTAAAGGAAAGCAAAAGGCTCTACCCAGACATTCCGTTTATAATGCTTTCTGGGCATGCAGACTCTCAGGATGTGGAACAGGCAAAAGAGCTAGGTATGGATTATTTCCTTGCAAAGCCTTCCTCTCCTGAGGATTTGAAAAGGGCAATCTTGGCGGTTATCTAGCAATTATCTCGCTTTACTATCAATCTCTAAGTGTTGATGATCCTTTAGGGAAGGTATTCATACCTTTTAGAGAGATATGGAGTATTATGGAGCGCAGGCACCTTGCCTGCACGCATTACCCTCACGATTTGCATCAGAGAGAAGTCATATGAAGTCAAGGAAGGACACCTAGATTCTATAAGTAGGGAAAACCCTTCTTATGTCTTAATGACCTGAATTTATGGCTGAATTTTTCAGGGGAAGTAGCCCTGCACCTCTTTTTGGTAGAAGAAAGAAGGTGCCTTTTCCGGTATTAAAGCTTGAAAAATCAAGACATTATAGCGTTTTTTGATGCACACTAAGAGATAGGCCCTTTATGTGGCTTTCTGCCTGTAATTCTGTGATTAAAGGCTTTAAGAAGCTCTAAGGCTACTTCCGGGTCGAGGACTTGTATAATTTCGTCCACCAGCCTTCTGCAATCTTCTATAGAAACATTTTCTATGTACCGTTTTACTTCCGAGGCACCTCTTGGCGATAAGCTCAAATATCTGCATCCAGCTCCAAGGCAGAGGGGAATATAAAACGGCTCATTTGCAATCTGTCCGCATATAGATGCCGGCACGCCCCAATTTGCCGCTGTTTCCATAATTCTTCTAAGGGCTCTAACTACCGTAGGGTGGTGGGGAGCAAATCGCCTCTCCCATCTACCCTCCTTATCTCCTGGGGAGAACTTTCTATCTGCAGCAAGCAGGTATTGCGTGAGATCATTTGTTCCCACACTGATAAAGTCTACAAGAGGAAGTATTTTTTCCAATTCAGCAACAGCAGCAGGGGTTTCTATCATTACCCCAAAATCTACATTGCCGCTATTGTATGGTTTGCCTTCCCTGTCAAGTTTTCGTTTAGCGGCTTCAATCATTTCCATTGTTCGCACTACCTCGCCTGCATCAGTTACCATAGGAATCATTATTCCGACCCTGCCAAATTGGCTTGCTCTTAGTATAGCTTTTAGCTGTTTTAAGAAGATAGCTGGGCGCATTAGACTAAATCGTATCCCTCTGGGGCCCAAAGCCGGATTCCTTACTTTATGGCCAGTCAGGGATTTTTCCCCGCCATGATCTACTGTGCGTATTACGACCATTTCGGTTGCAGCAACTAGAGCCTTGTAAATGATAAATTGCCTATCCTCATCGAGGAGTAATGGGGTTGTAGAGAAATCACTCTGCAGTAGATCCTCTTCAGTCCTGAACAGGCCTATTTTTCTCATCCCATTTGGAAATACGGCTTCAAGCATCGCAGTTTGGACGGCTGTGTCTATATTCGCAGTAAGCGAGATTATATGCCCGTCAAGGCTTCTTGGAGAGCAACTGTCTATGGGTATTAGCTCTTCAGTTTTAAGCCTTTTTGACTTTTCCCTTTTATACCACTTTATCATATTTTCATCGGGATTTATCCATACCTTTCCCGTTTCGCCATCTACTATCAGTAGATCTCCTGTTTTTATTTTGCGCGTGGCCTCTTCGCAATCGGTAACTGCTGCCCATCCAAGTGTTGTTGCAGTAATTGCCGCATGGCCGTGTCTGCCTCCGTAATCTGTAACCATCCCGATTATATTGTCTTTGGGCCCTATCGGTCTTAATGCGACAGCTGGAAAGTCAACTCCGACTATAATTGTTTCTGCGGGAAGGTTTCTCAATGTGTCATATTCCGCTCCACTGTGCAGTCGGCTTATTACGTTGTCCCTCAGAGAGATAATCTCATTTTTTAAGTGCTCTACTCTTGTGCCTTCTATATACCTCTCAAATGCTATCTCTACCGCTCTTACGGCAGTAAGCCTTAACTCCTTAATCCCCACAATGGCCTTGGGGAGTATGTCCTCTTTTAGCTCATTTGCCAGAGGAATAAGAATTGGATGCTCTGATGGATCAGCTTGCGAAAGCTCTTCTGCAGTTGTGTGTATTGCCTTTTTTAATTTATCGACCTCTAAGTCAATCTGCTCAGGTCTTACCCCTAACTTATCTGAATCGGTAATTGCGCCTGATGGAACAACATACGCTCTCCCCATTACAAGCCCCGGCGCCGCATCTGTACCTTCGAGATCGGCTTTCATTTTAGTAACAGGATTTGGAACAATAACTCCCTCAAGGGAAGTAGAAGGAACTTCTTCGTTTTTTATTTGTCTTTTTTGTCTTTCCTCTTCCTTTGGACCCATAAATCTCATGCAAATATAAGCTTCTTTGCAGGTAAACCCACTCTTATGT
>RFKT01000285.1 GCA_003694225.1 Candidatus Dadabacteria bacterium | reverse complement strand
TTTATAAAGATTACCGGTGAAAACAACAAAAAAGATGAGTGAAGAATTTTCAAAATACAGGCCTTTTTTTACTCTCTGCAAAAAGGAGGTGCTACGCTTTTTTAGTGTATCCTTACAGACTGTTCTTGCCCCTATAATTACCTCATCACTTTATCTTTTGGTATTTGGAGTAAGCTTGGGAAAGCGGATAATCCTTGATACGGATTTTACTTATGCACAATATGTAATTCCGGGCTTAATTATAATGGGAGTCGCAAGCAATTCCTTTTCCAATTCATCCGCTTCTCTCTTTATGGCAAGGTATCTGGGCTATGTCGTTGATATACTCGTAGCGCCGATCACCCCCATCCAGATAATCCTCGCTTATACGATCGCTTCTATGCTTAGAGGGCTACTGGTCGGGGGGATGATACTAGTCATATCAACCTTTTTTGCAGATCTTCCGTGGCATGCTCCTTTATATGCTCTTTTCCTTGCAATAGCTATAAGCTTTCTTTTCTCTCAATTTGGCCTCATTGCCGGGGCTGTCTCAAGCTCATTTGACACGTTGTCTATGTTTACAAATTTTTTGATTTTACCCCTGATATACCTAGGCGGCCTCTTTTACCCGATTTCACAACTTCCCCCTTTTTGGCGGGGGATATCTGCTCTAAACCCCCTCTACTATATGATAGAAGGGTTCAGGGCAGCAGCTCTTGGCAAGGGAGATGTTACGATAGCTCTTGCATTTTGGATTTCTGGCGCAATTTCAGCAGGACTTTTGTTTTTTGTAGCTGGAATTATCAAAAGGGGCATAAAGATCAAAGTATAGGGCAATATCTATGTTTTCTCCACAAAAGATTTTACCTCTTGGAGTGATTGCTGTTATCGCACTTGCGATATATGCCTTAAGTACGCAAGGCTCTCCTACTATGCCTGAAAGCTACATTGTAATTACCGGCAAAACTATGGGCACAACTTACAAGGTGATCTCCTCTCATGGTGCGAACAAAAGATCTCTACAAAGGGAAATAAAGGCTATTTTGGAAGAGGTGACAGACACAGCCTCAACATGGGAAGAGAAAAGTGAGATATCGAGATTTAACCGTTTAAAAAGCACACAGAAAGAGCGCTATTCTGAACTTTTTATATCTCTTCTCTCTCTATCTTATAAGATCTATTTAAAGAGCGACGGTTACTTTAATCCTGCAATATATCCATTAGTAAAGCTATGGGGGTTTGAAAGGAATGGACACTTGCCTCCCCCATCTAGCAAAGAGATTAAGGATGCCCTAAGCCGTGCAGATTTTTCATCTATAAAGCTTTATGGAAATTATATTTTAAAGGAAGACCCAGAAGTTGAAATCGATCTCTCAGGCATTGCGAAGGGCTATGGAGTGGATATGGTTTCTGAATATCTTAAACGCCTAGGATCTAAATCCTTTTTAGTTGAAATTGGAGGAGAGGTTCGAGCATTTGGAAGATCTCCTCAAGGCTACCCGTGGGTTATAGGAATTGAGTATCCAGCCTTCGGGGTAAAGCCCCAAGGCATAATTGATAGAAAGGTCTTATTGAGTGATGGAGCCTTGGCAACATCCGGGGTATATCACAACTACAGGAATATAGCAGACGGAAGGATAAGCCATATAATTGATCCGCATACAGGATACCCTAAGGGAGGAGATCTCCTCTCTGTCACTATTTATGCAGACACTTGCGCCGAGGCTGATGCTGTAGCCACAGCGGCGGTAGCAATGGGTCGAAACAAGGGGCTAAGATGGCTAAATAAAGAGGGCTACAAAGCGCTTTTGATATCCAAATCCGGCTCCTCCCTAAAGGTAGAGACAACCGCCAACTTCCCGCCCCAAATGGTGCCAGGCTCCTATAAAAGCAAATAGGACACCCAAAAATTTAGCTGTAAATACAGGAATTTGTATAAACATAAAGACTTGCGTGTCCTTTTTTTGTACTTCTTAGGTGAAGGTGCGGGGCTACTTTGTGAAAGGCAAAAATTGCCCTAAAATTAACTGATTCTCACTTTTAACCTCCAGAATATGAATCATATGGAGCTTCGTGCAGGCAAGATGCCCGCGCTCATAGTAAGGCGTTGGAGTATAATAGATCTGAAAGACTTTTTTTTGACCTACCTTTTTTAAAAGGCGGTAATTTAGGAAGGTATATGACCTTAAAGTTTACTAGAAGAGGTCACAAGGGTGTATAGGTCGTGAGAATAAACCTTATATTCTCTCTCTGTTATCTTCCCCTCTTCCTTAAGCTTGGCAAATATAACTAAACCTTCCCTTAGAGAAAGATTCGTTGATAAAAAGATAGAAAAGGCGTTTTTCTTTATATCATTCACACTCTTTGCATTGCTTAATGCGGCGTTTACAAGATACCCTGTCAAGTCATTCTTAAGCTTTCTATCTCCACCTGTAAGCATAGCCGCAATCGGCTGGAGTATCCCTATAGCCTTATCTGTAAGCGGATTGGAAGGATCTGTATTGTATGGGCGTCTCTTGGATCCATCTAAATTGGTAAGTTTGTGCCCACCATCAAACCCGATATAGTATTTAGTTCCATCATAGAGAGTAAGAGAGCAGCTATCGTCAATAACCCCTACCTCCTTCAAAAAATCCCTAAGAGCATCCCTTGCAATCTGATCTTTATGTTTGCCCGTTTTAATGAGTCCTGTAACTGCACCGGCTATCCCTCCTATAACACCTCCTATCACAGTGCCTATTCCCGGCACAATATGGGATCCTATATAAGCCCCTGCGCTTGCTCCATCTATAGCACCTTCAAAGGGAGAATTGTGCCCCCACCTGTTAACTAAACTGTAAAGGGAGGAAGCGGCGTTAATGCCGCCCGAAATTCCCCCAAGATTGACTCCTTTAAGTCTTATAGAGGATTGAACAGCTTTTTCTGCAAGTTTTACCTCCCCTTTTCCCTGAAAAAACCCGTAAGCCAATTCCGCGGCATCGCCAATTGAAAACTCCCCTCGGGTTAAGCCCGCTATCTTTCCAAGTTTTAAGAATTCGCTTAAGAATTCGTTTTGTATAAGCTCTCCCCCTAAATATCTATAGAGCAAACTCTGTCTGGAATAATCATCATTCTTATAGCCGGTCTCGCTGTAAGTTCTTTCATCTATTCCGTTAAAATAATTCTTAAGATCCTTTATAAACCTTAAAAGAAGGTGTAATTCATCTCTAACCTGAGATCCATACACATCTCTCTTAAAAACCTTAAGCCCTTCCCTTAACCTTATTCCCTCACCTCTGTCTTTAACGGCTCTATCTTTAGCCAAATCCATTGCCTGAGTTATTCGGCCAAAAATTCCAGAAAAATTAGGAGTTGTACTGGAGTTTGGTAGAGAAAGCCGTTGTAAAATACGGTCATTTTCTTTGTTTGGCTGTAAATAGGGATAAATATCTCCCTTCACGCCACTATAGCCGCTACCAAAGTTTACGGTTTCACTTCTGCCCTGCCAATTTAATCCATGAATACTGTTCACACTCTCTTCCCCCCAAAAAAATTAGCTATTTATTACCCCCGCATATCTATCTGCCAATCTAGAGAAAAATCCCAACTTCGCTTTTTTTGGTGCCAGGCTCCAGAAAAGGAGGACAAGAAATCCACCCCTCTTATTTCATAATACACTGAATTTATAGTTGAATTTTGGATTCCTTTGAATTACACGCCTAACAAGGCGTCTACATATTGCGCGGGAGAGAAGAGCTTTAGATCGTCGCTTTTCTCTCCAACACCGACAAAGATCACAGGCAAATTTAGCTCCCGCCTTATCGGCACAACAACCCCTCCTTTGGAGGTTCCGTCA
>RFKT01000284.1 GCA_003694225.1 Candidatus Dadabacteria bacterium | reverse complement strand
CTGTATTATAGCAACTCTTCCCATAGGCAATTTCTTTACTGCTCCTTACTGCCATAATGTACTATAGATAAAGGTGTGGCAACAGTGTGAGAGAAGGAGCTGTTCAAGCTGCAAAGATGCTTAGCTGTTTTTCCGCAAATTGCAGCCGCTCTGGCGGTAAGAGCTTTTCTGGAGCGGACGCAACTATAGCGTCATGAAGCGGTTTTGCGCTGTCAGGCCTAAGCCAGTGGTATTTTCTCTCGGCCGCTAAGGCTTTTGCTATAAGAGATCTCTCACTTTTTCGATTAAGCCTCGTATTGCCTGAGCATAGGGGCTTGAGGAAAATATAATCGCTGTGCTCTATAAGCTTTGATGCAAAGCTTTCCGCATCCTTTTTCCATTCTCCGTATGGAAGCACGGGGGCAACCTGAAGAGTAACCTCCACGCCAAACTTTTTTAGTGTTTTGGCTACCTTAAATCTCTCTTCAGGTTGCGGAAGGGTGGGAGTTAGTTTTCTGCATACCCTCTCATCTGGTGTTTCAATTGCAATAGTCACAGAGACACGCCTTTTTAGCTTTTTTAGAATAGGCAGAGCAATAACTATCAACGGCGAACGGGTTTGAATGGTAAGAAGGCCTGGTGTATATCGCCTGAAGATCTCAATGAACTTCATGCTCGCATCAAATTTTGAGTCAAATGGGTGGAATGGATCTGTAAATGTGCCAAATATAATATGAGATTTCCTTAATACACCCTGCTCAGAGAGCTTCATTAGGTAAAGCTCTAACTCGGCTAGAGGATCTCCCTTTCGGAATGGATACCGGCGCCTTAAGGCTATGAGGTCATTTTCATCGTGAAGCTTCAGTGCAAAGTGATCCCTTGGATCCATGTCATCCAAAAGACTTTGTGCCCCAAAGGAGATCCCGTTAGCAAAAGAATCGACTGTGTAATATACATCTGGCGATGAGGTGGTAGGGAAAGAACATCGTTTTATCACTTTCAGCTCCTTTTAATACCTAAGTTAACCTCTTACTCTTAAAACAGATTTCCTTTCTCTGATTGGCATGTGTCGGGTTTTCACCTTCACTAGCCTGTAATTTTTGACTTTTTTTTGCTTAACTTTAACTAATTTGAACTTATGATGCTGTAAAAGGCGCATTTGTTTCAAGTAGCTTAAAGTTTCTGCGAATTTATATAAAGATGTTTGATTGACTTCAGCACAGGGATCTTGAAAAATGTCCCTAGGATTAACCAATTTAGGAGAGTGAAGATTATGAGTGATCTGGTGTGTGAGGTAAGCGACTCCAATTTTGAGCAGGAGGTACTTCAAAGCGACCTTCCTATTCTTGTGGATTTTTGGGCTCCGTGGTGCGGACCGTGTAAAAGCATAGCGCCTGTGATTGAAGAGCTGGCTAGTGAGTATGAGGGAAGGGTAAGGTTTGCAAAACTCAATGTAGATGATAATCCGCATACCCCAACAAAGTATAGTGTAAGAGGCATTCCCAATCTGGTGCTTTTTAATAAGGGTGAGGTTGTTGATCAGATAGTGGGCGCTGTACCCAAAGACCAGCTGGTTTCTGCTTTAAGTAAAGTTGTATAAGTTTAAGTAACTGCTTAAGCCTGTAAAACCAGTGATAAGTAGGCAGGATAAGGAGGCAGCAAGAGCCGGGAGATAGGCTCTTTGTAGAGCTTACTTGCTCTTTGCTGCGCTAGGCATGGTGTGAAATACCTCTGTTGTATAGTCAACTGCAGACCATAGGGAAAAAATAACAGAGACAATTAAGAGATTAATCCCTATGTAATGAAAGTTGATGGTAAAGCCAGATATCTTAATTGGATAGTGAAGGATAAGGCAGGAGATAGCAGCAATCTGAGTAGCTGTTTTGTACTTTCCTGTTGTTTCTGCTCCCATAACGACTCCCTTTGAAGAGGCTATTGAACGGAGGCCTGTAACCCAGATCTCCCGCCCAAGTATCAGCACTACTACCCAGCCAGGAACCCACGGCTCGCCTGTAAGATCAGATCTCTGAGCTACAAGCATAATCAATGCGGACATGATAAGGATCTTGTCTGCCAGGGGATCTAATAGCTTCCCCATATCAGATACCAGCCGGTATTTTCTGGCTAGCCATCCATCAAGATAATCAGTAAGCGATGCAAATAGGAACACAGCGGTTGCTGCCATAAGGCTTATCCTCGATGGGTTGTGCAAAAGCGCTACAAGTACGGGCACGAGAGCTATACGGAGAAGTGTAAGCCAGTTCGGTAAAGCCTTTAGTAATTCTTTAGCCATCCTTTGATCTATAAGCCCTTATTAGCCTTAGCGTTTTGGATACATACCGTTTGGTTTCCTTATATGGAGGAACTCCTCCATGCCTGTTTACTGCGTCTTCCCCTGCATTGTAAGCTGCTAAGGTCCGCCTCATATCCCCCTTGTACCTTTTCAGTAACACAGCTAAGTGCTTAGTGCCAGCGGAAATATTCTCTGAGGGGCTAAATGGGTTTTTGACTTTATACTTCTGGATTATATCAGGCATAAGCTGCATAAGCCCCTTTGCCCCTTTTGAAGAGACAGCCTTAGGGTTAAAGCCTGATTCAGCGTGGATCACTGCACGAATTATGTTTGAGTCAATGCCTTGCTTAGCTGCTTCTCTCTTTATGATTTGGTCGTATTTAGAACTATAGGTTTTTAACCTCTTGGCGGCTCTAAGCCTTGCCCACGAAAAGGCAGGCTTAGCTGGGTCAAAGATCCGGTACTTTACAGATTTTGGAGGCTTGTGAGTTGTATAGGTCACAGAGCCATCCACCCTTTCAATTACATAGATTTCAGCGGAATTTACACGCTCAGCGAGCAATAGCAATAAAGCGATAGAAGCCGTAAAAAGGGCGGTTTTCATGTTACACTCATTAAACTTTGTGTCTTATGCGGCAGGTGGTAGTAT
>RFKT01000283.1 GCA_003694225.1 Candidatus Dadabacteria bacterium | reverse complement strand
GGTGTGGTGTATTTGGCTCTGTTTGCGGTTATAAATCTTTTGGTGATAAACGGGGGATTTTTCTTTCACGGATCCCTTCGCCCGTTGGGGAGTTATTATTTTAGGAGTAAATTATTTAGGGAGATTCAAAGAGTACTCCCTCCGAAGCTTCCCGTTCCTCTGCCTAAGGACTATGTTGAAGGGCTTGATTATGTAAGGTTTAGGGAGCAGACCGCTTTAGGGTTCGGGAATATGTATCTTTTGGGTGAGATCCATGAAAACAAAGGCTTTCCCGGATACTTTTTTTATGCTCTTCTTTTTAAGCTCCCCCTTCCGGTTATTGTATTGTTTTTATGGGCGCTTTGGGAATATCTCTTTGGAAGGAGGCGCAAAGCTTTTTTAAGGGATGAGATCTTTCTTTTAATTCCTATAGCCTTTTGGCTTATTTATTTTAACTATTTTAATAATTCCCATATAGGTATAAGGTATGTCCTTCCTACAATCCCCTTAATTCATATCTTTTGCGGGAGCATATTTGCAAAAGATTTTATATCAAAGAGAAGGGTTTGGGCTGGAGCGCTTTTGGGGGTGTGGCTTATAGCATCTGTCCTCTCATACTTTCCCCACTATATACCTTATTTTAATGAGATAGTGTGGGATAGAAAGTTTGCATACAGGTATCTCTCAGATTCCAATATAGACTGGGGGCAGGGAAGGTATTACGCAAGGGACTATCTTAAGGCACATCCAGATATTATCTTTGAGCCTCCAATTCACACAAAGGGAAAGATACTTGTCGGTGTCAATGCCCTTACAGGGGTGTGGATCTTTGGCGCCAAGAGCAAAAGGGAGATGGCAGATAGATATAGGTGGCTTAGGGAGGGGCATAGCCCTATAGGCCACGTTGCTTACTCATATCTCCTCTTTGATGTTCCGTAGCCTTTTGATCTGATTTCATAAGTTTATGTGGCGGGGAGTATTATAATATTTTCCGATGATGATACGATATTTGGCCAGGTGATGCAGACAAAAGAGTTTGAAAGCCTTTCTACTATATTGTTGCCTGAAAGGGCAATCGGATTGATCTGGGATAAATTGAACCACGAAGTACATGGGGCAGGTACACTTACATTAGGGGTCCCAAAATTTAATTGGCCGTTAGGTCCTGTTTGAAGAGAAGCTGAAGCCTTTTGACTCCATGAGATGATATGAGTAGATGGATTTTCTTCCAGAGTCAAGAATCTTGCCTCACTGTATGCAGGGGCAGGATGGAGTTGGGATAACACCACCAGCACACTTTGAAGCTTTTGGATAAGCTTCGCAGTATTTAATTGCTGTCCTGATTGTGAACTTTTAAAGCTTTTTTGAAGCAGCAGCAGAGCTTTATGTTTTTTCTCATAGCTGGATATTTCCGTACCGTGAGATTGAATGTTTACAATACCGGCAGATACTACAGTAATTGCCAGTAGCGATACCACGGCAGCAAGCTCGATAAATATAGAACCGCAATTATTTGTCTTGCTTTTCATCTTAATACCCCTTTTTTATCTGCTTTGAGATTGCCGCTGAGTATCTCGAGCGGCCGCATTTCTTTGCTCCTTTTGTCCTTTTTTATCAGAAGTAGTGTTGAAGGTCTGGCGAATGCGGACATTGCCTGCTATACATTCTGCAACTGCGTAAGTCGGTTCTTTAGAGGTAGGATTGCACAGTCCCATTTCATTAAAGGGGGGCTCTGCAAAGGCACTCTTTGCTGTTAGCATTGCCGACAGCAGAATCGCCGTTAAAATTACTTTCTGTTTCATATTCTATTCCTCCATTAAAGTTGAACATGTACGCTGTTAGTTATTTGGCTGTTTTGAGTTGCGCCTGGTGTAATAGCTGAGGCATTTTGTTCAAGCTCCATACATTGGACAACCCATTGGCCTCCCATTGATCCTATAGTATATGTGCCAAGTGATGTTGGTTGGCTCTGTCCTGAGCTATTTGTAGACAAAAATACAGTTCCTGACGAAGAATTTACCCAAGGCGCTGGGTTAGTAATATCTGAATCCCACTGACATCCCCACTGATTATAAGTAATAGGGCCATTAGCTAGCGGATTTCCCACAAAGCACGCATATGTTGCGTTAAGGGCTCCATAATAAATGGTAGCAACAACCGTTGTTTCATTTGGATTTAGAGGGTTGTTCTGCTGGTAGGCAAGCTGAAGTTGAGGGATTATATTGGGATTTTGAGCGGGGTTTCCCGCACACCCTTGTATACCTAAGGTAAATGTTGGAAAAGGAGAGTTTTGTGAAGGAACAGTGGGACTTGTTTCATATCTCTTTGCTAAGGCTTTTAGAGGCCAAGCAGACGGCGCTCCGGTAGAGGTTCCCGGTGCTACTACGATGAAGCCATCTGTTCCGAATCCGTTTACACCCTTTAGGGGATGAGAATAAGCTCCCATCTTGTCATAAGCGTATCCGAATGTTGCGCCGTGAATTATGAAATTGTTGGGTGATGTATTGTCATAGGTAAGGAACAATGCTCCGCCGGCGCTGATGCCGTTTCCCTGATATTCAGAGCCGCCTATGACAATGTCCCTTGTTTGCTGAGCCGTAGGAATAGCTATGC
>RFKT01000282.1 GCA_003694225.1 Candidatus Dadabacteria bacterium | reverse complement strand
GGTTAAAAATCTCCATGCCAACTGAAATCAACACACCTTCACTTACAAAGGTCAATGCTAAAAAACACCCTCTTTACAAATGAATGTGTAATTTTTACACTCACCAAAGTTATGCTCCATTCCACCAGAACGGTAGCTAATTTACGAATATTTCGTATAATTTACCTTAACTTGCTGTTGCTTCAAGGGGTTATATTTTGAAATGGCATATTTGCACAAATCACCTGAAGCACTTTGGCGAAATATCTGGATTTAGGGAGTGGGCAATAAAGCAGGGTTTGATTTGCCAAAACGGCATTTGGGTTAAACGTCGGGCTTGGGTGTATAAAATGGGCTTACTAATTAGGAATCTAACTTCCATCATCTCCCCTTATACTCTGGATAATCCCTCTAAGGGACAAAATGAGATAAATAAAGCAAATTCCGCCTCCAGCGGCGGTGGTACAAACGGAACCGGGATATATTATAACAATATCTAAAGTGCAATAGGCATATCCCGGCGGATATTAATACCAGATCTTAAAGGGGAAAGGCACCGTTGCAACTAATCGTTGCGACTAATTGAGTTGCAGCCTTTTTATGTCCCTTAACATAGCTCGCATCTTGGCAGGATCGGATGTGGGGAATTTGCACAATCCCTCCTCACAAACATAGGCCGTAGCCCTGCCCATTATGGGCGATTTATTTTTCAAGATAGGGATCTTAGTTTTCCCTCCAGCATCAAGAGCAACCACTACATTCGGATAAAAACCCTCTCTTACAACAGCTAGAAGCTTATCAACTCCACTATCATCTTTGCCTGTGCCAACGATTGCAACCTCCTTTGAACGGGCATTTAAGTAATCGACCCCTAGAAGAACAGATGGAAATGCAGCAGGGCTTTTTGTTAGAGCTTCAGACACCGATTCAATGGCCTTTATAGCTTTATTCTTATATCTTGGGTTGCCCGTAAGATCATGAATCATTGACAGGTTTAGCAGAGAATATCCGTTTCCTGAAGGAACAGAGCCGTCGTGGTATTCTTTAAGGCGATAAAGGGTGGTTCCAACAGAATAGAAATACCCTCCGTTTTCGCTATCCCAAAAGAGCTTATCTTGGATATCTTGCAGTCTTAACGCGGCATTGAACCACTCTTCACTAAAGTCGGACTGATAAAGAGCCAAGAGCCCCCTAATAAAAAAAGCATAGTCATCAACGGTTCCATCAAACTTTGCTTCCCCATCCCTATACCTTCGCATAAGCCTGCCGTCTTTAAACAGCTCACGGAGCACAAACCGGGCGGCTTTCTTAGCGGCTTCCAGATATCGCTCATCGCCTGTCACAAGATAAGCTAGACTCATAGCCTCAATCATAAGGCCGTTCCACGAGGTTATTATTTTATCATCCTTAAAGGGGCGCTTTCTCTTCGATCTTATCTTCAACAATTTTTCCATTACAGGTCTCAAGGGAGGTGTGTATCTCTCCTGCCAATTTTTGGTTTTCTTAAAGGATAGGATTATTTTTCCGCCGTCAAAATTTCCACCTTTTGGAACTTCAAAGAAATCCTCTAAGACCCTATATTCCTCAGGAGAGAGAGCATCCCTGAGGGATTTATCTGTCCAAACATAAAACTTACCTTCTTCACCTTCGCTATCTGCATCTTCTGCAGAATAAAATCCCCCTTGAGGAGATGTCATATCGCGTAGGATATAATTTAATGTCTCTTTAGCCACATCGGCAAAAAACTGCTGTTTTGTTGCAAGATATGCCTCAAGATAAGCCAGCGCAAGAAGGGCATTGTCATAGAGCATCTTTTCAAAATGGGGCACAAGCCACTTGGCATCGGTAGAATACCTGGCAAATCCCCCTCCAAGGTGATCGTATATTCCTCCATACGCCATAGCCCTCAAAGTGTCTGTAACCATCTTAAGTGGGAGCTCAGAGCCGCTTCTTGCATATATCCTAAGCAAGATCCTTAATGCGGTTGCTTGGGGAAATTTTGGGGCAGAGCCAAATCCACCATGTTTTTTGTCAAAGATGCGTTCATGGCGGCTCATAAACTTTACGAATACATCGTCTTTAACCTCAAAGCTGTTTATACCGCTATAGTTAGCCTTGCTGATATATTGTGTCAGATGTTCGCCTGCGCCGTTAATCTTTGCCCTGTCTTCCTTCCAGCTCTTTACAATAGCCTTCATAAGGGAGAGAAACTGCCGTTTAGGGATATATGTGCCGCCCCAAAAGGGTTTCTTGTCGGGTGTAAGGAACATACTCATAGGCCATCCGCCGTGACCTGTCATAACCTGCAAAGCGTGCATATAGACAGCGTCGATATCAGGTCTTTCCTCCCTGTCAACTTTAATTGAGACAAAATGGGCATTTAGGTAATCAGCAACCTCTTTGTCTTCGAAACACTCCTTTTCCATAACGTGGCACCAGTGGCAGGTAGAATACCCTATGCTTAAAAAGACCGGCTTGTCTTCCTTCCTGGCCTTTTCAAAAGCGGCTTCGCTCCACGGCTGCCACCATACGGGATTATCTTTGTGCTGGAGAAGATATGGGCTTTTTTCCAAGCCGAGCAGGTTTTTCCCTATAGCTTCAGACATACCGATTCCTGGAAGTAAAAGGGAAAATAATAGCAGGATGCAACCTAGCGATCTCCACATCAGTAATTCTCTATTTTTTTCTCTTCGATCTCATCTACCCCAACTACCGCCTCTACCTCAATATTTACCATCATCCGAACATCTATTAGCTTTTGTACCTGAACTATGGTTGTAGCAGGGCGTATCTTTTGAAACACTTCGCGATGCGCTCTGGCTATACCTTCAAGCTCTCCAATATCAGTCACATATATCCTTGTTCTTACCACGTCCTTAAGCTTAGCTCCGGCTTCTTCCAGAGCTTTTTTAATATTCAGGAGCACCTTCCGGGTCTGTTGGTAAGCATCCCCCAGCCCGTATACCTCTCCTTGTGCATTACTTGGGGTAGTGCCGCATACATACACCATATCGCCTACCCTAACCGATCTGGAAAATCCAACCAACGGCTCCCATGGAGTACCTGAAGATACGTTTATCTTCTTCATAAAGCCCTCACCTTCCTCTCTTCAATTGGATAAACGTCACGAAGTGATGAGATTTAATCGTATCGACTGGGAAAATGCAAACTGTTTGCCCTGGTGCAGAGGTGGCCTAGCATCTTTTAACCGGATAACCTTTTTCTGGACAATAGGGTGCAATATGG
>RFKT01000281.1 GCA_003694225.1 Candidatus Dadabacteria bacterium | reverse complement strand
GAACCGATCATTGGAAAAGGAAACAAGAGTGTACCACCCATAGATTTAAGGCTACATAGTGTTTTACAATGATTACTTTAAGAAATTACACAAAAGACGATGCCGAGAGGCTGGTGTTGCTCGCAAATAATAAGAATGTGTCTCGCTATCTAACTCCAAGATTTCCATATCCCTACACATTGAATGATGCATATGAATGGATCGAAAAGGGCGCATATACAAAAGGAACCACTTCAAAGGTTATAGAGTTTAACTCTCAATTTGTAGGCGGGATAGGATTGATTCAACAGGAAGATTGGAGAAGCCATATAGCAGAGATCGGCTACTGGATCGGCGAGCCATTTTGGGGAAAGGGCATAGCTACAGAAGCTGTGAAACAGATGACAGCTTTAGGTTTTGGGGAGTTTGGCTATCGAAAGATAATTGCCTTGGTACTTGCTCCTAATCTTCCTTCTGTGCGGGTCCTTGAAAAGTGCGGTTATACACTGGAAGCCAAGTTAAAAGATGAGGTATGTAAGAATGGGCAATATTTTGATGTGTTAAGATACGCCAAATATAGCCTATAACAAAGATGGAGACTCTGTCAGGAGAAACTTTGCGAACTTTTTATAGATACCTACTTAGCCCAAGAACTATCCTTTACATATCCCCAAGCCTCTAAAAAAGGCTGCAACTCTTTATATGCTAGGGTTTTTATCTCCTCATCAAAGTGATTTACCCAATCCTCCCCAACTCCCTTCCTCCAATAATAGCCGGTCAGGACTTCTTTGCCTTCCTCGCCAGGCTTGCGTCCTGTTACCGCTTCAAAGGAATATTTCCTGCACTTTGAAATTCTTGGTTTAGTAGATAATTCGGAACAGAAGCCAACAACCTCTTTAGTTCATCATTGCTTAGAGAGACATACTTTTCCAAAGCTTTTCAATAATCACGCTATCTTATTCAAAATAAATAAAAGAGTAATCCCCTGTATATCCTGCCTGCCTAAACCACCACTTCCACTCCTCAGGAGTGCAAAACATCTCACAGGTAAGCTGCCAATACATAAGATTTACCTTTTCTTCCTCGTTTCTATAAGACTCAACACAGATATATTTATGCTTTCTAGAGACCCTCTCTATCTCCTTAAGAGCTGACATAAGATCATAGCAATAAAGATTGTGAAGGGTATTAATGGAAATTACGAGATCAAACTCATTATCCCCGTAAGGAAGTTTGGCCGCGTTACCCTGAATCAGATACGGTTTTACCTCTTCCTTAGCATGCTCAATTGCGTAACTGCTTATATCAAGACCGCAAACTTCTATACCGGGAACAACCTGTGTAAAGTCATAGAGTAAAAAACCTTTTCCACATCCAACATCAAGGATTCTATCTCCAGGCTTGAGCCCATAGTGTTGGGCCATTGCTTTTGCAACCTTTTGCCACCTTCCATCGTAGTAAAACCCTCCATAGCCTGTTTTTCTGTCGCCATCCCAATAATCGTAGTCCCATTTCTTTGCAAGTCTTGCGGCTTCCGCCTTTGGAAACTCGGTTACTCTGGCAAGATAGTCCCTTTTAGTAGATTTGTGAATTGAAGAGAGAAAATCCACATATCCCATACCGAAAATCCTCCATTATCCATCTAGAGAGACATATTAATAATTGGCCGACCGACCCCATCTTTTCGGAGGCTTTCCAAGGCGTCATTTATCGAGGAAAGAGAATACTCCTCTCCCAAAAGAGGCTCTATATCAAGGCTTCCTAAAGAAAGCATCTCAAAATAACGGGGTATATCGACATCGGGATTTACATCGCCTCCCCATGTGCCCCTGAGCTGTTTTCCCATGTTAAGCTTTCTGGGATCTATCGCTATTGTTTTGCCAAACTCCGCATTTCCAACCACCCCCACCTTGCCCCCACGCGCCTTGACACACCTAAGCGTAAGCTCCATTACCTCCGGAGCTCCTGTGCACTCCACACAGAGATCTACGCCTCCTCTGACAGCTTTCTCCATTGCCGACACCGGATCTTCCTCAAGGGCGTTAATTACAATATCAGCTCCCATTTTTAACGCTAAGCTAAGCCTGTTATCTAACCTGTCCACAACTATAATGGGAGAGCATCCCCTAGCCTTTGCCCCTGCCAAGGCGCAAAGTCCAATTCCTCCAGCCCCAAAAATAGCGATACTTTGGCAGGGCTTTGCTTCAAGAGTATTAAGCACAACCCCAACACCTGTAGGGACGGCGCATCCGAAAAGAGCGGCAGCCTTTTCATCAACCCCATCAGGAAGGGGAGAAACCCGGTTTTCACTTATAACCATATATTTTCCAAATGTAGTAATGCCCCCAGCGTTAACCTTTCCTCCGCTCCAACTATAAACAGTACCCGGAACATCCTTGCCGCTTCCCTTAATCCAAGAAAGAAGCACCCTATCCCCCTCCTTAACCTTAGAGACACCGCTGCCAAGACTTACCACGACCCCAGTGCCTTCATGCCCCAGACAGTGCGGAAGATATTGATCCTCTCCTCTAAGCCCCATAACTTCAGAGAGCTGGGTATGGCATACTCCCGAATACAACACCTCAACCAGAACCTGCCCGTCTTTCAATCTTGGTATCTCTATTTCATCAACTACAAGGGGGGCTCCAAGCTCCGCCAATATAGCTGCCTCAGTTTTCATTTGATTAATCCTTCTTTATCGAGACAAGGGATATACACTAGAGCAATGTACTATATGAAAGAAAGGGAGTAAAGGCGGCTCAAGGCTTGGCAGAAGCAGAGCTACGAAGCTAAAAAGGCGCTCCAATCTTCCATAACTGCTATCTCACCACTACTATCTACGTATAGCCTTACATTATGAAAAGGCCGCGGTCTCATCAAAGCACTTGTTAACAAAGGAGCAATTTCATCATCAACCATGGTCTTGATCTGCCGCGCACTCTGTCTTCCCGCTGCGTCGGAGGCAAGCTTTTCTAAAACGCTGTCGTCACATTCAACCTCGATCCCATACATATCGCGCACATTTTGAAGGAGCTGCTCTATCTCCCGACGAGCTATCTTTTCATAAACATGATAGTTTAATTCATTAAAGACAAAGATTCTCCTCTCTCCTATCCGATCCAAAAGCTCAGGCTTTATGCTTTTTCTAACTGCTCTAAGGAACATATCAGATACCGTTCTATCAGAAGGTCTGTCAGTCGTTCCAAAGCCTATGCTCTCTTCAGAAAGCCTGCGAAGCTCTTCAATTCCAGCGTTGGAAGTGGCAATTACAATAAGATGTTTAGACGCCCTGTGGCGATTGCCGGAGGCATCGCAAACATATCCTTCATCGATCAAATGTAAGAAAAGGTTTTGAACATCACGGTGCGCTTTTTCAAGCTCATCAAGCAATATAACCCTAACTCCCCTCTTAAGAGCTTCTGTAAGAACTCCTCCGCCATCATTTTCACTATGCCCGACATATCCAGGAGGAGCACCTATAAGCTTTGCATATTCATGGCGGGATCCATATTCTCCGCAATCTATCCGCAACATCAGGTTGCTGCTATTTTCTTTACCGTCCGCCATAAACTCAGCTATCGCCTTTGCAAGCTCTGTTTTGCCCACGCCAGGAGGCCCTACAAAAACCATAGAAAGTGGCCTTTCGCCTGTATCAACCGTTACGTAAGACTGAATCAGCCTTGATACTTTCTCTACAGCATCCTGCCCGAACACCCTTTGAGATAAAAACTCCTCAAGTGATACAAGCCTCCTCCTTCCAATCCCTCCAAAACGGGATGGTGTGGAAGGTGTAGGCTGATGGCTAGCATGTTCCAGTATTTTCGGCAAAGCTAGGCTCCAATACCCTCCATATTGCTCATCTATAGCGCTAAAGAGATAATACATCACTGTATCGCGGTTGTTTCCAAAGCGAGGAATTTTGTTATCCTCAACTAATCTTTGTAAGGCTACAAAGGACTCGCCGTTATCAGCGATTAAAATGCCACAGAGCAATTCCCTGGCATAGTTAAGATCACCTTTTTCCCTTAGGGCATCATGGAGGTAATCCCAAAGTGCTCTTATTTTATCTATATCCTTTTCAACATCTAAATCAACTACAAGGACTGGCACTTGATAACCTTTAGCTGACAAAACAAAACGGGATGTACTAGTATGCGGACCATCTAATATCAGCTTGTAGATTTGCTCATACTGTTCCTGTGAAACCATGTGATACCTCTCCATATTCGGACGTATGGCATAAGGCACATTAGAAGAGGAACTGCAATCTTCAAGTTCATCTAGCCTTTGGGCAAGCCTGAGCAGCCTTTCATAGTTGATCTGTTCTAAGGCTGTCCTTTCTTGAGGATCAACAACATCTAAAAATTCTCCTCTAGTCGGCAAACGGCCATGCTCCCTTTTGTACTGGTATATGACATCTAACGCTTTAGTAAGGAACTCGCTTAGTTGATTTTGACCTGCAGGATAACCTACTTCCTCCAGATGTGTCCGATCTCCATCGGCAGAAAAAACACCTCCTTCTCGACGCTCTTCGTGAGCCTCATGTGAAATAGTATTATTTTCTATGCTTGACATAAACTACATACTTTCCCTCGTTAAAGGCCATTTCATAGCCTCTCAAAAAATAAATATGAAAAAGAATTTCGTCTCCTAGAAATTAGAGGACTACTCCATAGTATAATAT
>RFKT01000280.1 GCA_003694225.1 Candidatus Dadabacteria bacterium | reverse complement strand
GTTTTAGATTTAGGGGGGAGATATATCTGCATGAAGATCTTGCCGCGGAAAGGATAGCTGTATGGGGTGACTATTAAGACCGCGGCGATAAAGGCCAGTGATGGGATAATCGCCTTTAAATAATGGGGGATATAAGCCTTTCGCGTTATTGTCAGCACTGCCCTTATCCCTTCCACTAGGCCTACAGAGAGAGGAAAGGCGTATAGGATCCGATAGGTGAGATAGCCTGTTGGTATAAAATAGGCGTATATAGCCGCAGTGATAGGGAAAAGAAGAGAGAGGGATGGGACAAGAGTCATATAAAAAAGGAGGGGTGATTTCTCGAAAAATATTGTGGAGCAGACAAGTGAAACCCATCCTGCTACTGTGATTGTTTCCATATAAAAGCCATAACTTGAATCCCAAATCTTAAACATACCAAAGCGATTTAACTGGCCGGGGATCATATTTGAATAGATATTAGGATAGTTATGGATTAAAAACATGCCAAAATAGAGAATTGATGTTGTGAAGATTAGAAAAGCGGCGCATACAAGCTGTAGGTTAAGCTTCTTGATTTCTACTGAAAGCTTACTGTAAGCGGCGAGGGCAGAAGACATAAGAGCGACGAAAATCAGCTCCTGGATATGGTTAAAGGCTATAATTGTACACAAAGCCACACCCCATACGAGGGTCTTTGGGTTGTCTTTAAATACGCCTGCTACGAGTGCGGAGAGAAGTTCAAGATAAGCGCAGTAAGCAAGTGGAGTTGACGCCAATGCATAATATCTGATCCCGAATAGATTTGTCCCAAATGTGGCAATAAATGCCACGATGTGAATGTATGCCCACCTTTTAGGGACTTTACAGAGCTTTAACAGCCGGTAGAGAGAGAGACATAGCAGAATCTCCCAAAAAGCCGAGTAGAGGCCGCAAAGTTTAATTCGCCACCCTATAGGAGCAAAACCCAGTAGGGAATATGCCCAGAAATAGGCAAACTTTGCCTTGCAATTTACTGGGTAATCAGAGATATATCCAAGGTGTTGCCATCTGAAGATCCTGCGAAAATGCTCCCACGGATCAGAGGGAAACTCCAAGTAAGCGCCGGGAAGGAGGAAGAACAGAGCCAAAAGGCTCCAAAATACCTTGTCTCCTAAGGGAGCATTCTTAAAAAATCCCCAAAGTTTCTTGGCGATATAAAGCGCAAATGCGAGGTGAAGGAATTGGAATGCATAGAACAAAAAAGATAAGGGAATAGATAAAGCCCATGCAATAAGGTACAAGGCAAGATATGGCCCAAAGATAGATGTAATATAAAATTTCATTTCATAACCAACGGCACAGTTTCCTTATGAGGGCGGCCCAAATATCAAAGAAGGCGTTTAACTGCTTGAATATTATTACTTTTTGGGAATAGAGGAAAGGCATCTTTAGTAATTTGCCGCGGATGGGGAGAGTGCGCCAAAAAGGAGTAAACTGGATTAATTTTACTGCGTAATATACAGTAGTCTCTTGTTGGAATTATTGTAATCAGTCCAGAGGAAGAGTTATGAGCAAGGCGGTAAAATTCGGAGTAGTAGGTTGCGGCAGGGTTTCACGCAAGCACCTTGAAGCCTTAAAGAACCAGCTTGATACAACTGAGTTAGTGGCAGTTTGTGATGTAAGGATTGAAAGGGCGCAAGAAGCCGGGAAGAGGTATGATGTGCCGTGGTATAGGGATGCGGCAGAGATGCTTGAGCACCATCCGGATATTGAAGTCGTAAATATCCTCACGCCGAGTGGTCTTCATGCGCGGAATGTAATTGAGCTTGCACATTATGGGACTCATTTCGTTGTTGAAAAGCCTATGGCTTTAACGCTCGATGATGCAGATGCAATGATGCACGCATGCGCCGAGCATAACACAAGGCTCTTTGTGGTAAAGCAGAATCGGTATAATAAGCCGATTCAAAAGCTTAGAGAAGCTGTCGAAGCAGGCAGGTTTGGCAAGATGGTTATGGGAACGGTGCGTGTGAGATGGTGCAGAGACCAAGCCTATTACGATCAGGATGAGTGGCGCGGAACGTGGAGTATGGATGGAGGGGTGCTTACAAATCAGGCAAGCCACCATATAGATATGCTTACTTGGATGATGGGAGATGTGGAATCTCTTTACTGTTATACTGCAACTAGGCTTGTTAATATCGAAACAGAGGATACAGCGGTAGCGATTCTACGGTTTACAAATGGGGCTTTAGGCGTGGTAGAGGCTACGACCGCCACAAGACCTAAGGACCTGGAAGGCTCTATAACAATTATGGGCGAGCGAGGAACTGTAGAGGTTGGCGGTTTTGCTATGAATGAGATAAAGGTGTGGAATTTTGTAGATGCTACTGAGGAGGAACTAAAGCATCTTGACCAATTTAAGGAAAATCCTCCTAATGTGTACGGTTTCGGGCATGTCCGTTTTTTGGAAAGGGTGGCAGATGCGGTTAGATCAGGGAAGGGTGGAGTAGTAGATGGCCTTGAAGGGATGAAGTCTCTTATCTTGATTAATGCCATGTATGAATCTATGGAAACTGGCAGGGAGGTAACGCTTAAGTTTAGGCCGCACAAGGCAAGGCTTGGCATAGCTGGAGTAGCCTGAGTTGGACGTTAAGATCTATGACAATGTTTCGCTAGGAGAAAACCCGTCTATAGGGGAGTGGGTTATATTGGGGTATCCACCAAGAGGGAAAGCCTTGCCCCTCTCCATAGGCGACAATTGTGTCATCCGCTCTCATACGGTTATATATGCTGGAAATACTATAGGGGACGGGTTTCAGACAGGACACCATGTAATGATCAGAGAAAATAATACAATCGGAGATTTTGTTAGCGTCGGCACAGGGAGTGTGATAGAGCATCATGTAAAAATAGGAGATAAGGTAAGGATTCACTCTCAGGCATTTGTTCCTGAGTTTTCTGTCTTAGAGAAAGGGGTCTGGATTGGCCCGAATGTTGTTGTAACCAATGCAAAATACCCGAATGCTCCGGATACAAAGAATAATTTAGAGGGAGTTTATCTGGAGGAAGGGTGCAAAATTGGGGCTAACGCTACACTGCTCCCGGGGATTAGGGTGGGAAGATTTGCCCTGATTGGGGCGGGAAGTGTGGTAACAAAAGATGTTCCCGACTGGGCTGTGGTTCGAGGGGTGCCGGCTAAGGTAGTGGGAAGAGTGGATGAGATCGAAAGTTACAAGAAGGCTCTGTAAGTGATATCTAAGTGAGATAGTGAATATTTTATGGAACAGATACCGTTTGTTGATCTTACAAGAATTCATACAGAGATAGAAGAAGAGCTTATCGATGCTTTTAAGGCTGTAACCGATGCCAACTCCTTTATACAGGGCAAGTTCATGGAAGAGTTTGAAAGGGAGTGGGCAGAATACAATAAAGCTCGGTTTTGTGTGGGCTGTTCCAGCGGGACAACCGCTCTGGAGCTTACACTTAAAGCGTTGGGAATAGGCAGGGGTGATGAGGTAATAACGGCATCTAACACATTCTTTGCTACTGTTGAAGCTATTCATAACACAGGAGCAGTTCCTATCTTAGTTGATGCTAAAAGAGAGGATGGGCTTATAGATCCTTTAAAGGTGGAAGAGGGCATAACAGAGAAGACACGCGCAATAGTGCCGGTCCATCTTTACGGGCAGATGGCCGATATGGCCGCTCTTAAGGAGATAGCAGAGAAGCACAACATTTTTTTGATAGAAGACGCTGCTCAGGCCCACGGGGCGACCTTTTTGGGAAGGCCCCCCGGATCATATAGCAAAGCCGCCACCTTTAGCTTTTATCCAGGAAAAAATCTAGGTGCCCTTGGAGATGCGGGAGCGGTGGTAACAAATGACGAGAAACTCGCCTTTAGAATGAAAAGCCTTAGGGACCATGGAAGACAAGAGAAATATCTTCACGGAGAATTTGGCTTTAATATGCGGATGGATGGAATGCAGGCCGCCTTTTTGCTTAAGAAATTGGAAAAACTCGATGTTTGGAACAATGATAGAAAAATTGCCGCTAGGATCTATAGGGAAAATCTTAAAGATATAAAAGGGCTAAATCTTCCCTCGTTAAATGAAGATTTGGAAAGCCATTCCTTCCATCTCTTTGTGGTACTGGTTGAAAAACGAGACCAACTCTTGTCTGCGCTAAAGGAAAGGGGAGTGTCAGCCGGTATACACTATCCAGTCCCTTGCCATAAACAGCCTGCTTGGGAAAAGCGCTATGGAAAGATGCACCTTCCAGTAACTGAATGGTGGGCGGATTCCTGCCTTTCGCTCCCAATCTTTGGCGGAATTTTGGAAAAAGAAGCTCTTGCCGTATGTGAAGCTGTAAGGGACGCAGCAAAATCGCTATAAAACTTAGGCAATCATTCAGATTCGCTGCATTTATAATCGGTTTATAGTAAACCACCGGCCTCGATTATAAAACCCTTTAGCGTTTTGACGGGCTTTTTAGTATTGAAAGGGAAATTTTCTTTGTAGATACAAGATATCCTTTTCATTTCTTCATCCAATGAAATAATTGGGGCTTTGGATGCCTTTGCCTGTTTTTCAATGTATTCTTTAGTGTTTGAGGAGATCCGATCTAGAAGATTTAAAATTCCTTTTACCGACAGATCATCCAAAACCCACCCTCCACCGTGGCTTTTTACTCTTTCGGGAGGCGCTCCGTAGGGGGTGACAATTACTGGGATACCGACGTTCAGGGCTTCATCAACGGTTATAGAATATGTTTCATGGCAAAGGCTGAGAAATATCGCCACATGGGGATTTATGTTTTTAAGGATTCCGGAAAGGGCTTCTCTACAATATCTTCCGTGTACTACTGCCAAATGGTCTTGGACCTCAGGAAGTGAGAAATCTCCAACAATGTGCCACTTTACCTCTTTTCCTGAGGGCAAAGAAGGCCGTTTGGTGAGTTCATTTATTATTAAGCCGCCTTTGTGGATAGGAAGAATGCCTATAAATGCGACAGTAAAAGGAGAATTTTCCAATGTAGGGTAGATCTTATCAGTTGAAGCTAGAGCAGAAGGAATACCGTGGGGGATTATCTTTGTTTGCGCCTCGGGCTTCAATATGCCTTTTATTAAAGATAGGCTTGACTCAGAAAAGCATATTATCTGCCGAGCTCCTGAGAGTATCTTAGCCGATCTTTTTCTGTATTTTTCTATAGAATCATGACTGTATGCACACCACTCTGTGCACTCACTGCCGGTACACACCCTCCCATTTTTTGCGAAACAATAGGTTTCCGGGCAAATCATCCTCTGGTCATGGATAGACACGATCATATTATCCGTTTTTCCCATAGCTTCTATCTCTTTTTCTGTATATAGAGAGGTGCTATGAAGGTGAGTAATGCTAAATACAGGAGAGGTAAGGATTTGTATAAGCCTTTCCACCTCTCTTTTTACAGTATAGACCCTGTGCAGCCCATTAAGGTGCATTGTCAGCCTGTAGCTGTCTTTATGGGGAACAAGAGACCAATGTGATACATCATTTGTGTGTCGTATAATATCGGCACAGTAAAATTCAGTTCCCCCAAGCGGGAAATTCACCGACTCAAATGGGCCGTTATGAAGGATGTGAAGGACAGCCCTCTTTGACTTAGAGTGGTGATCTAATACCATTGAGTCCAAGATTCGAGCGTGTATTTCGTTCAAAGGAAAGGTTTTCCTAAATTCTTCAATCTCACCTTCATAGTACGGATACCTCTCCTT
>RFKT01000279.1 GCA_003694225.1 Candidatus Dadabacteria bacterium | reverse complement strand
TCATAATGCCCAGTAGCTAAAAACCTACCGCTTTCAGAAAAGATCCATCCTGTGTTCTTCCCTAAAACAAAATCAGCGGGCCTGTCTTCTACAATCTTTATCCTAAAACAGCCCCATTGAGAAAAAAGATCTCCAGAACAGGAGGAAATAACGGCTTTCTTTACCATATCGTTCTTTTGAAGCTCTTTTTCTATGCGACTCGGAAAGATAAGCCACTCAAGGTTGCTCCTTGAAAGAGGCAGATAAGGCTTGAGAGTGGCCGGAGACAAAAAGTGAAGCCCATCAAACTCCACTTTCTTGCCGTTCCATATAGAAGCAGCGTTTGCCGCGAAAGGGGCGATATCAACCGCCCTATTCGAAAGAACAGCAAAGCCTCCGGCCAAAAGCGCAAGGATTGCCGTTATGAAAACGCCCCTTTTCATCTATCCTGCAACCTTTATATTGTCCGATTTAGTACTGCTGATAACAGCAATCTCGCCCCTACTTGCCACCTTAGGCCACTTCCATGTACATTTATGGGCGTTGTATCCTTCTCTTTGAGATTAATTTAACCATCTTTAATTGATTTGTGATAGAACGAAAAATTTCCAAAAGTTACCTGTATCTTACAGCAATTATCTTAGCGCTGCGTGCTTCGCTCCTTCCCATACCGGCGCTTATCGATACTACAGAAGGCAGATTCGCTGCAGTGGCTCAAGAGATGGTTTTAAGGGGTGATTGGATCACTCCCTACATACCTCTAAGGCAGGGATTTGTCCCTTATTGGGCAAAACCACCACTACATATCTGGCTAACCGCACTTTCACTAAAGTTATTCGGAATGCATGAGTTTAGCGCTAGACTTCCGGCATTTGTGGCTTCGTTGGCGACGTCTATTATGCTGTATCTATTCTCAAAGCGCTTTTTCCCTCTCCTAAATCCTTTTCTCTCAGTAGTTGTAATGTTTTCCGCAGGGCTTTTCTTTTTTATCTCTGGGGGCAGCTTAACTGACCCAACCCTTTGCGCCTCTATAACAGGGATGATGGTGTCCTTTGCCTTTTTTGCTGACGCAAAAACCCACAGAGAATCTTCTAAAGCTGGAATACTTTTCTTTGTATTTGCAGCGCTAGGAATGCTTACTAA
This sequence comes from Candidatus Dadabacteria bacterium, assembly GCA_003694225.1. Lineage (GTDB taxonomy): Bacteria > Bdellovibrionota_C > UBA2361 > UBA2361 > J135 > J135. Next base: position 1,432 of record RFKT01000279.1, on the reverse strand, counting down.
GGGTCCTGTATCTGTTGCGCTTTCAGGGCTTTCCCTTTTCTTGTGGCTTTTAATCAGCAGAAAATTTTCTCTCCTTGCAAAGCTTCCGTGGGGAATAGGTCTTTTGGCCTTCTTTACCATCAGTGCGCCTTGGTATATTGCGGCAGAGATTAAGACCCCTGGCTTTTTGCACTACTTTTTTATCAATGAACATATAAAACGGTATCTCTTTAGCAACTTCGGCATAAAGTACGGTTCCGGGCATTCATACGCCTACGGCTCAATCTGGATAATGGCCGTGCTCGCATTTATCCCTTGGAGCGTGCATCTCCTTTTGTCAGCTTATGCGTTTAGAATAAAGCTGAAGGAAGCTATTGTCGAAAAGAATGATTGGGGCTTGTATCTTCTCTGTTGGGCGCTTTCAGCCCCTATCTTTTTTACCTTTTCAAAGCATATCCTTGCGACATATCTTTTGCCGTCAATCCCCCCTTTAAGCCTACTTACAGTTCTCGCCTTCCATTATGCAGAAGATAAAAACCGCCAAAACCTTTATTCAAAGATTACACAGGTACTAGTTGCTCTTATGTACTTTGGGGCATTGATTGCGATAGGCTTTGGCATAAAATTTGGAGAACCTTTTACAGTTACTGCTCTCTCCGTAGTGTTAATATGGCTTTCCATAGCGCTGATACGCTCTCAAAATTTCCAAAATAAAGAGACGGGATTTGCCTCAAGGCAGATAAAAACAGTGGCAATTTCAACTATTTTGCTATACTCCCTTGTCGTTCTAAACTTCAACCATTATGTCTCAAACAAGCGCTCAGCAAAGTCTCTATTGGAATATGTTGCCTCCATATCGCGCAAAAAGCGGATAAAGATAGCGGTTTTGCAATCTCATTCGTATGGAGCATATTTTTATGATGATTCCTTCCTAGGCAAGAAGATCTCTCTGTTTCCAATAAATGGCGAAGAAATTGGAAAGGGCGGAATACGAAGGTATATGATTAAGCGAAATGATGTACATAAAGTCCAAGCTCGCCATATGAATCGGCTTGAATTTGTAAAAAACTTTGGAAAATGGTCTTTATATAGATTAAAAAAAGAGAAATGAGAAAAGTAATCCTTTTAGCCTTGATTATAGCCATTGCAATCCAATTTGTACCTGTAAAAATGGAAAATCCTCCCCATATTGCCCCATCCCTTCCAGAAAAAGTGTTAAAGATTCTTAAGAAAGGCTGCTATGACTGTCATTCAAACACAACAAGGTGGCCGTGGTATAGTCGGATTGCCCCAATATCATGGCTTATTGCAAACGATGTAACTGAAGGGAGAGAAGAGCTTAACTTTTCTAGGTGGAACAGTATGAACGAAAGGACAAAGAAAAAAAAGATTCGTGAGATATGGGAAGAGGTCTCTGAAGGTGAAATGCCTCCCTTGTTATACTCAGTAATGC
>RFKT01000278.1 GCA_003694225.1 Candidatus Dadabacteria bacterium | reverse complement strand
CTATTATCCCAGTAAGGGGGACAATCTTATTGAATTCCCGCGCCTGAATTACCGCATTCTGCCCGGATGTTCCATCTAAGACAAGCCAGACATCATGCGGAGCCCCACTAATATGCCGTCGGAGGGAATTCCGTATCCCTTCCAATTCAGCCATAAGATGACTCTTTGTATGAAGCCTTCCAGCCGTATCAACAATAAGATAGTCAGAGCCCCTCTTAATCGCCTCTTCAGCTCCCATATACGCCACGGCAGACGGCTTTGCTTTGTTGCCACCATCAATTACCTCTATGTCTGCCATCTCTCCCCAAGCCTTAAGCTGCTCAACAGCAGCCGCCCTAAATGTATCAGCAGCGCAAAATAATACTGTATTTCCCCTATTCTTTAAGTATTGCCCAAGTTTTCCTACCGTTGTTGTCTTTCCAGATCCATTTACCCCAACAATCATTATTACATACGGCGCATCTACCCCATCTTCAAGCTCTAAAATCCTCTCTTCCTCTTCCTTCCACTGAAGCACACTTATTAAATGCTCCCTCACAATATTAAGGAGCCTGCTCTCATCTACTGAGCCTTCAGCCTTTAACTTCTCCTTCGCATAGGAAATAATCTCCAAAGCCGTATTTACACCTACATCTGAGCCTATCAACGCCTCCTCTAAGCTTTCAAGAAGCTCATCGTCTATACCCTTATTTCTTCCAAAAAGCGCGTGAAATTTAGAAAAGAATGTAGAACGGGTTTTACTTAATCCACGGTTTAGAGGTTCTTGATCACTATTTACATTAGATTTCTTAACGTTCGTCTCCGAACACTCTTCTTTCTCATACCCCCTCTTCCTTCTTGCTAAAAACCGGAACATCTCCCTCCCTTAAATCAGCTCTAAAGTTATAAGACAAACTGCTGGGCACATTCTCTTTTATGATCTTTACTTTATTACTTCCAGCAGATTGCGCAAGCTTTACACTGTTTTGAAGGGAAATTAGATCGTTTTTGAGTGATTTTACCTCCATATCAAGCTTGCTCAATTTATGAGCACAACTATTTTTAATATCAGAGCAGTGAAGCTCAAGCCTCTCAAGCTTGCTACAGACATCCCTAAGCTTAAGGTACCCTATGATATCCCGACGGCTTCCTCCCCTGAAAAACGCCAAAAGCGCAAAGACAAGAGCAAAAAGTGCGACAATAAATGTATATTCCTGTTGGGATATATCAAGGTCGCTTAACCTTTCTGACAAAAACCTTATAACATCATGAATACCATTACTCATAACAATGACCTCCTAGTCCGACAGCTTGACTGCGGAAAAACCAACTGCTACTCGCTGAATACTTCATAGAAAAAAATTAACGAAAGATCGGCTTCAACAAATGAATCTATACATTCACCGCATGGCTGTAAGCTTCCTCAAGGGAAACAGACACAACCTTCGATGCGCCTGCCTCTTCCATCGTAACCCCCACAAGAGAGCTGCACACCGACATTGTGTGCTTATTATGTGTTATTAAAAGAAACTGGGTCTTTGTGCTCAATTCCTTTATAACACTAAGAAATCGCTCAACATTTGCATCGTCCAAAGGGGCATCCACCTCATCCAATACACAAAGGGGGCTTGGCCGCACTAAAAACATAGAGATAATAAGCGCTATGGCGCATAGGCTCTTCTCACCACCAGAGAGAAGCTCTATGCTTTTGAGTTTTTTACCAGGGGGACGGGCAATAATCTCAACCCCTGATTCAAGCGGATTGTCCGGATCAAGCAGTTCCAACTTTCCACTACCCCCGCCGAAAAGCTTTGGAATTAGCCTTCCAAAATTCTCATTCACCCTGTTGAAGGTTTCCATAAACCTCTCTAAAGAAACCTCCCTAAGATACTCAACCGTGCGCTTCAGGGTTTCATAGGCTTCCCTAAGATCACGTCTTTGCTCTTCCAAATCTTTCAACCTCGCAGCCTCTTCCTCATACCGCTCAATTGAAGTGTAATCAACCTCCCCCTCTCTCTCTATCCTCCGAGTTAGTTTCTCGATCTCCTCCTTAATAGAATTTTTCTCATTCTCATCTAATAAAACAAACCCTTCATCATCTCCTGCCTTAATGCTTTCTTCCATCTTGTTCAGATGAATCAAAAAGTCTCCTCCAACCTCTGCTCCTGCAAATTCCTTCAAATGAGTTATACTAAGCGCAACCTTCTGCCTATCCAGGTCAACACGGGAAAGCTCGCCTCTTACCTTATCAAGCCTTCCTCTGAGCTCAGCCACCTCTTTGGACTTATCAGAAAGTGCAAGCCTCCCCTTCTTTCTCCGAGACTCAATCTCATTTACCTTCTCTTCTATCTCATCCGCCTCTTTTTTAAGCTCTACTTCATCCTGAGGAAGATCATTTGCCATCCTTGCGCTTAACTCTACCTCTTCTCCAGAGAGCCTTTCTATTCTGCTTGTCACTTCCCTATACTTAAATGAAAGCTTTTCAGCATCCTGTCTTATCTGTTCCAAAGCCTTCTTCTCAGCGCTCAATCTCCCAAGCACAGTCCCCCTTTGCTGGCTTAAGTCCCTCACTCTCCCCGCCAGTCTTTCTGTATCTCTCAATGCTGCGCTATATAAATCCTCAGCCTCTCTAACACTCTCAAGAATATCCTGCCTCTCCTTCTCAGCTTCAGTCATGCACCTGTTAAGATTTGCTAATTTTTCCCTTATCGCCTCAATCCTATCTTTTAACTGAAGCAATCCCTTCGATCCGGATGATGCATAAAAGCTATATCCAGTAAGGATCTCCCCACTTAAAGTTGCAACCACAACGTCTAAAGCGT
>RFKT01000277.1 GCA_003694225.1 Candidatus Dadabacteria bacterium | reverse complement strand
TTTTTAGCTGATACAAACTTTATAACCTCCTCATTAAGCCCCTTAGGGGCGCTTTCACTTTCTATATCAGAGTAAAAGCCCCATTTATATTCAGAGGAGGTTAACTTCTCTATTGCAGAATCAGTCATATACAAGCCGTATTGGTAAATTAAAGCGATACCCTAAATTCGATTTGCCTCTCTGAAAAGATGGGGTATACTATACTTGAGTACTTTATTCAAGTATAGCTCTTTTTCCCTATAAATGGAAGAGATTACGGGAAAATTAGCTATGGTGCAGAAAATAGCCGATAATTGCTGAACACCGTGCTAATGTAAGGGGAGGCTTTTTTCAGTTCTACATGAGAGTAAATAGATGAAAATTACAAGATGGGCTGAATACGGCATACACTGCGCGGCTTTTATTGCGGCCGAAACTGGCGCAGGACGCTATACTGTAAGCGCAACAGAGATCTCAAACTCTCAAAACATCCCTCTTGATTATACACGCCAGATCCTCCAGAGGCTAAAGCAGGGGGGGCTTATACAAACAGTAAGAGGACCTGCGGGAGGATATAGGCTTACAAAAGCCCCCTACTCTATTACCTTAGGAGAGATTATACGCGCAGCAGAAGGAGAAGTCTTTGAGATCGTCTGCGAATCAAATCCTATCGGAAAAGAGCGGTGCGATGATAGCATAGCATGCGGAATAAGGCCTATATGGTATAAGTTGCATGAACATATAAACTCATTTCTTAACTCTTATACCCTTAAGGATGTCCTTGACAATAAAGAAAACGATCTTGTCGTAATAAAATCTGCTGGCAAAAGAGGGTAATGGGTTAATTTGAGACGGTCCGCTTTTTATCAGTTATTGTTGGCCAAGGACATCCCCAGTCAATATGTCCATCGAAAACCCTCTGGCGCACTTCCATTCCGAATACCTCCTCAAAGGCCCTTGCTGACATTTTGACCAGATACACAGAGTTGCTTCCAAAATCTGCGCTTTCCATAACCTTATAAACCCGATGATTCCCGTTCATTATAAGAAATCCCTTATTATCAGGAAGCTCAACAAGGATTATCGGTGTAGCGCCGAGTTTAGTTGGATCCAAAGGTAGCTTTATAGACCTAAGCACATTTCTATGCAGTTGCTCTTCTCTAAAGAAAAGTCTATCTTCATTGTAAAGGTTCAAAAGCTCTTCTCCACTGATATCGCTTAGGGAAATTTCGCCTCTGGCCTGAAGCTCTATAAACTTACTCCTACTTTCACTTCCAAGGCGAGAGAGCCACTCTCCCTTGAGCGCTGATAAGAATTGGCGAAAACCGCCCACGTCCACTGACGGAGCATCTAAAGCCGCCGCAGTTGATGAGCTTACCTTAGCTATTTTCTTATCGTTAGTTAGAGAAGGCATGAAACTAAAACCCTTTTTAAAACCTCTTAATTACTGTTATTAATTGCACTTAGAACAAGGTGATATAGCTCTCATTCTGCAAAAAAACTGCGTATCTATTGCGTATTTCTATTAAGATTAGATCGAAAGAAACGGCTTTAAGGACGCTAAAATGCTTTGGGGTGATTTAACTCACTTAAGTCTTTACCGGGTCCAGCCGCATCAAGCAAATTGTCCCCTGTTTTCTTTTCTGAAGAACAATCTAAATGAAGCAAGAGCCGCTCCATATCAGAACACACGGCGCATTCTTTAATACTTTTTATATAGTCAAGCGCCTCCCAAGGCTCTAGCCCAAACTGTCTCATAAGATAGGCGGCAACAATTACAACAGATCTGCTGCGGCCTGCATGGCAAAAAACTAGAGTGTGGCCAAGTGCTGCAAATTCCTCTAACTTTCTAACTATAAGATTGCACAACCGGGCATCATTACCAGAGCCATCTACTAAATTTGCCACCATACGCCTTTCCGGACCACCATCTGCTATTTCATCGCCATTTAGAGATATAACCCCTTCAATGCCCAATCTCTTATAGACATCGGGATGATTAGCTTTAAAATTTCCGATATAAATCCGTTCTGTAACTCTCACTGCACTAAAAACCCTAGAAACGGTGCTCATGGGCCCAGTTACGGTTTCTCCAGGAATATTGCCACCTACATCCTTTCCTTTCTCGGCAAACATTACCCCTCCTTTTCTATAATATGCCACACATTAGCCTATCCCTACCCGCTACTCAACAACACAAAAAACGGCACCCACAAATTCACCCATAAACTCCGCAGATTATAGCAACAAAAGATTTGCGCCTCCTTCCATCCAGAAGGTGCAGAGCTACTTGTGAGTTACTTTCTAGGTAGTGCCAGGCTCCAGTCCTACGTAGGGCATGTCAGCTAGACTGGGCTAGCTTTTGTTTGGGAAAGATATGGGGCTTGAGAGGTACGGGGTTACTTTTCTCAGGAGAATCAGTGAGTTACATTACAACACCAAAAAGGTGCGGGGCTACTCTACTTCGGAGAGATCTGCGTGTCCCACTCTATACTCTTCCACAATATGAATCACAAGGGCAGTTCGTACAGGCAAGATGCCTGCGCTCCATATTCCAAAAGGTGGGGTGATTACTTTTACGCAACGCAAATGGTACGGGGTTACTTTTCCCCTCTCTAAAGGTAAGGAAATTACCTACTTCAAAAAGGTACAGGGTAACTTTCTCCTGCAAATACAGAAGGTTGCCTCCACCTTCAGAAAAGGAGCGGGGCTACATGCTTTAAGAA
>RFKT01000276.1 GCA_003694225.1 Candidatus Dadabacteria bacterium | reverse complement strand
CTGCTATAGCTTTTTCCTCTCCCCATCGCTTGCTCCTATTAATAATATAAACAAACACTCCTTCTCCTCAGCACAAAACCACCGTTGAGCTACAACCTCCCTATACTAAAATATGGCTTGATTATTGAAAGTATGCTTATTTAAGGGTGCTTACAGATGAACGGTATAAACCCGCTTGAGTATTATAATGATGTCTTGACCCGCCTAGACATCGCATCAGCCAAGGAGCTTACACCGCCAAACAGGCTTGCCTCCAAAAACTCTTAAAGATGAGCCCAACTACCTAATATTTGGTTTTTTCTCCGGGATGCCGTGTACGCCGATTTAATAGCGCTTACTTTTAAGGAATATTTTCACCGAAAGAAGTAGGTGTCCAGTTTTTTTGTTTTTTCCAAATCAGCAAGAGCACGGTTCATTTCCGGAACAGGCGGGGGAACAAAGTAAACACTATCCGGACGTGTGCCACCAATCCAATTTTGAGTTTTGCGGAATTCCCCCGGATTAGAAAAATGCGTAGCCCTTGCACCTTTCATAAGTTCTTTGTGAAGCTCTTTCACAAATCGCAAGACAAAAGGAAATTCTTTTAGTCGCTTAAGTCCAAAGTTAAGTGCTTTTATGTAATGAAGGATGTCATCAACGTCTTCTGGTAGGCGGGAATTTGTTTTTGCTTCTGCCTCAATGGCGTCAAGCATTGTAGCTCTAGTCCCTTCAATTTGACTGGAAGAAGCGGCATCTTTGCGAATATACATGAAAAGAAAAAAATCTATATCAGGTAAAAGCTGAGTGATGCCATCAAGTTTGCCAAGGAGACGGACAGCCATATCATTTTTGTAGAAAATTTTCTTAGAAAATTTAAATCCCCCCTCTGGAGGAAATGGGTCAGGAACAAAGGCTCGAAAATCGCCTACTTGAGGTCTATATTTGCCAATTCTTACTCTGGGCACTTTTGGTATTTTGTTTACATCTTGCTCAAATATGTAAACAGTATGAACTCTGTGAGAAGTCCATTCTTTTATTTAAGAAGGTGGTACCTTTATGGGAGTAGAGTAGCGCAGCTTTTATAACTTAGCAGGATTTGAGGGGTCTAATACCTTGATATTATTGGTTAATAATTATATTTGCAAATTATAGGATTCGATCCTATAATTTATACATGTTTATTAGTCGAGATTTATCTAATCTTATTTTGTCGGGAGTTAAGAACAGACCGGTAGTAATTTTAACCGGTACCCGCCAAGCAGGAAAAACTACTCTTCTTCAGCACCTATTTCACAATTGGCGTTTCGTTACCCTTGATCTTCCTAGTGAGGCGGAAGAAGCAGAGAAGGATCCCACCTCTTTCTTAAAAAGGCATTCTACCCCCCTAATTATCGACGAAATTCAATACGCCCCCGCCTTGTTTAGAAATATTAAATTGTTCGTAGATAAAAACCGCACCGTTAACGGACAGTACATTTTAACAGGCTCTCAGAAGTTTCAATTAATGGAATCTGTATCCGAGTCTCTGGCGGGGAGAGCTGAAATCCTCGAATTGGAGCCTCTTTCTTATCTAGAGGTGGCGCGTGTAAACAGCAGAATTACCGTAGAAGAGCTACTCCTTCGGGGCGGTTACCCCGAACTCCATGCAAATCCCGAGATCTCCAGCGAGCGATTTTATCGCTCTTATATCGCTTCATACCTAGAGCGGGATGTGCGTGCGATAACGAATGTTTCAAATTTGCGGGATTTTGAGCGTTTTATGCGTGCATGCGCGTTGCGGTCAGGTCAGTTGCTTAATAAGGCCGAGCTGGCACGAGATGTCGGTATATCTCCATCGACAGCCAATGAGTGGCTAGGAGTTCTGGAGGCATCCGGCCAGATTCATTTACTTGAACCGTGGTTTTCCAACAAGACTAAATCTCTGGTTAAGAGTCCGAAGCTATACCTTTCAGACACAGGCATACTGCTCACTCTTTTAAATATTTGGGATATCAATTCACTTGTCCGCTCTCCCATGATCGGCGCTATCTGGGAGACATTTGTCTTCTCAGAGCTCAGACGAATATTAAAAAACAGCACAGGAGCTGCTCAGATCTTTTTTTGGAATAATCGGAGAAAAGAGGTCGACTTTGTGATAGACACAGGCGGATTTTTAAGTCTTTTTGAAGCTAAATGGAGTGAACATCCGGAGTTATCAGATTCTAACACTTTAAGATCTCTGATTAAAAGTATTGGAAGCCAGAATATTCAATCTGCTCAGATAGTTTGCCGTACACCAAACATCTACCCTCTTGCTGATGGGATAGTAGCATGCCCGGTATCTGAGTTATCTTTTAGGCTAAAATTCCGACTGAATAAGGAGAACTAAATCAGTATCAGGTGGTTTTTGTTAGCCGTGTACGGATAGTAAAACCAATTTTTGAGGGAGCTCGGAAGTTGAAGATTTAGTTGAAGATTTTTAAGGCGGAGACGTGTTAATTTATGGTTATCGAGTGAAAAAGGGGGTCTCAAGTTTAACGGGGATTGTAGTTTTAGAATTGCAGTGGTGGTTTGATTTTGTATATTGCGGGAAATGGGCTAAAAACACTTAAAATTTTGCACACGTTCTCTTTGGCAATACTACACAGCATCTCAATCTGCGGCTAGGCTAGCGCTAGATGCTATCAACAATGCGATTACCTCTATTACAACATCGAGGGGTAAGCTGGGAGCGACAGAGT
>RFKT01000275.1 GCA_003694225.1 Candidatus Dadabacteria bacterium | reverse complement strand
GATAAAACCCTTGTAGAGAGGTTCTCCGAAGCTATAAAGATAAATCTTTCCTGCTTATCCGGCGAAATACGGAGAGAACGTAGAGGGTCGCTTTCAAGATAAATTGCCTTTCTTGTAAAAGTGGGAAGCGAAAGCTTCATTATCCTTCCAGCCCTTCTGTCAGGGGAGATCTCGCTCCAGTAAAGTGCATTTCCCCCGTCTCCCCATTCAAACTCATAGGCGTTGTCTGTAGCCTTTATCCACTTTTGGTTATTTATATCTTTAATGTAAAGCTGTTGGGAATTGGTGTGTTTATCTGAGAGCTCAACGGCTATGTAACTTCCCTTGAGGTTAATCCTAAAAGCCTCAAAGGTTATATTTGGCTTGGATAAGGCGAGCGAATTAAGGTCTAAAAGCTCTTTGAAACCCTTATTAAGCTTCTCATAGAGGATTGGAAGTGGAAGCCCCTCTTTCTGCTGAAGGGAGTAGCTTTTGCCTCCAAGACTAAAGGAAAGCTTTCGAGGGGGTAAGCTTTTCCGTCTTAGATCTCTGTAGACATTTGCTATAGTGCCTTGAAATTTAAAAAATGCGGATCCTGTCTCTTTGTCTAGTCTGATAGAGCTCAGTGCCGTATCTGTTAGGAGCATACTTTTTGGCGGCGCTTGACTAGAGCATCCCAATAAAGCTGGTGTGACACAAAGGCAATACGCAAAGAGAGATCCATAAACATGGAGCAGGCTTCCAGGCTTATATGTGCCTTGTCTTTTATTTATTGGAGGAGGCATAAGCACATCAAAATTATATAGCCTAATGTTGAGTCCGTTAAGGAGAAAGCCTTTCTTTGATCTCTTCTAAAAGCCCTATTGAGGCAACTTCAATCAGATCTAATACGTGTTCAAACCCTTTCGCTCCACCGTAATACGGATCTGGCACTTCGCTTTTGCTTATGGCGGGAGCAAAGTCTAGAAAAAGCTTAATTTTTGATTTGTGCCCCTTTGGACAATTAGACAAAAGAAAACTAAGGTTGCTGTTGTCCATAGCAAGTATATAGTCAAAGATGAGGAAATCCTTATGGGTCACCGGCCGGGATCGGATCCCTTTCAGTGAATAGCCTCTTCTCTCTGCAGCTTCTTGCGCTCGTATATCAGGTGGCTCTCCTTTGTGGTATGAGTGGCACCCTGCAGAATCTATATGCAAAAGGTGCTCAAGCCCTTCTTTTTTTGCGAGGTGCCTAAAAACCCCTTCAGCTGTTGGAGAACGGCATATGTTGCCTGAGCAGACAAAAAGGACTGACACCGTTGTGGTTTTCTTTCCTCGGGACATTTGGGCTGCAACAACCTAAAACACTTTGTGTTACCGAAGTAGAGAGGTTAAAATTGACTTTTTACCTGAATTGGTTAATAAACACAAATGGCTAGCCTTAATCATGGGCGTTGACCGAGCGGGGGTGGTGGAACTGGTAGACACGCTAGATTTAGGATCTAGTGCCGCAAGGCGTGGGGGTTCAAATCCCCCCTCCCGCATCTTAGTTGAATTTTGCAGCGAATGACACAGTTTTGGTGTTATACAGAAGTGTGTCATGATATTGTTGGATGGTAAGAGCACTAGGTTTTTTTGGTGAAGAGACAAGGATAAAAATAGAAAAGAGATTATGAGATGGAATATAAATCTGCGGTAAAGGATTTAGACAATCAGAGAAAAGAGCTTTCTGTGACTATACCTGAACATGTAGTCAGAGAGGCCTTTGACGTAAGGCTTGCACGAGTAGGGAAAAACGCCTCCGTAAAGGGATTTAGGCCGGGCAAGGCGCCGAAAGAGGTGTTAAAAAACGTCTTTGGGAAAAAGGTGATGAGGGAGGTAAGAGAAGATTTGATCGGGACATCGTTCTCTGAGTCTGTAAAGGAACATGATATTCGCTACGTTGGCTATCCGACGTTAAGCATGGAGAGTGGAGAAGACGAAACAGAGATTAGATACAAGGTAAGCATGGATATATATCCCGAGCCAGAGTTGGGTAAGTATAAAGGGTTTGAAGTAGAGATTCCTAAGATTGAGATAAGCGATGAGGATGTTACTTCAGTAATAGAAGATCTCTTAGAGCAACGTGCTCAGTTTAGGGAGGTAAATTCAAGAGAAGTCGTAGGCGAGAACGACGCCGCGAGGTGTATTGTGCAGTTGGTAGATGACAAGAGTGAGCCTCTGGGTGAGGCATCTGAGGTGATAATATTCCCTGGAAAGAATGACTCCCAAGCTCATGAAAAGATTCGGGGAATGAAGAAAGATGAAGAGAAGGTAATAGAGTGGACGAGTGGTGATGGCTCAAAGTCTCTGGTGAAAGTGAAGGTTAAGGCTGTTGGAGACAAGATAGTGCCGGAATTAGACGATAGTGTAGCTCAGGATATCTTCCCGAAAGAGCAGAATGTCAAGACAGCCCTTGATGTTAGGCTTCATGTAAGGAAGCTTCTGGAGGAAGATGCTAAGCGGAGAGAGAATGCAATGATAGAGGGAGCGGTGTTAATGGCGCTTGTCAATGCTCATGAATTTGATGTGCCTCAGGTTATGGTTGATAGCGAAATTTACAATATGTTTGTGCGCAATGGATATATAAAGAGTGAAGAGCTTCCATTTGAGAAGTTTAATCCAGAACCTTTTAGGGAAGAGTTTGGAGAAGATGCCACAAATAGGGCTAAGGCATCGGTTTTAATAGATCTTATTGCGGAGAAGGAGGGACTGCTATCATCTTCGGATGCGTTAAACAGTTGGCTTGATGGCTTAAGAAAAAGGCTTGGAGATGAAAAGGCGGAAAGGCTTTTTAAAAACAGGGATCTGGTTTCTCAGATGTGGCAAGAGCACTGTAGGAGTGAAGTGCTTAAGATGTTGGTTGAAAAAGCAAAGGTAAAGTATGTTGATCCTCAAAAGGCTGATGACAGCAAAAAGGCTGGTAAAGGCGGGAAAAAGGGCAAATCTTCTGGAAAGGCAAAAGAGTCGCGTTTAAAAAAAGGCAGCCAAAAGAAAAAAAAGGTCAATTCTGAAAAAAAAGATGGGACAAAAGGGTAAAAATTGCTGTTTAAAGTATATGTAGAGCCTTTAACGTTTGTTTAATTAGTTGTTAATTTTAGGGAGAGGGAAATGTCATATATTCCTTATGTTATTGAACAGACAGGTCGAGGGGAGAGGTCTTATGATATCTACTCTCGGCTGCTGAAGGACAGGATTGTTTTTTTGGGCACAGAGATTAACGATGCAGTGGCAAATAGCATTATAGCTCAGCTTCTTTTTCTTGAAAGCGATGATCCGGAAAAAGATATATACCTTTATATT
>RFKT01000036.1 GCA_003694225.1 Candidatus Dadabacteria bacterium | reverse complement strand
GGAGAAATGCAGAGGATATGGAAGTGCCTGTTTGCGCGGAATAGCTGAAATTGAAGAGTGCGATATTATCCTATTCGTTGATGCAGATGGAAGCGACTATCCTGAAGAGTGGCCCAATCTTGTACTTCCCATCGTAGAGGGAAAGGCTGATTTTGTAGTTGGATGCAGAACTAAGGGGGATGCAGAGCCAGGATCGATGCTTCCCCAGGCAGTATTTGGAAATTGGCTTGCAACCTCACTTATGCGGATGATTTACCCCAACTCCCCTTTTACCGATTTGGGCCCGTTTAGGGCAATTCGAAGGAGCGCTTTAGATGCCCTAGGCATGGAAGATAAGACCTTTGGATGGACTGTAGAGATGCAGCTAAAGGCGCTCAGGCACGGGCTTTTGTGCCTTGAAGTTCCTGTCTCTTACAGAAAGAGGCTTGGCGGTCGCTCTAAGGTAACAGGTACAGTAAAGGGAACAATTTTAGCAGGATATAAAATTCTCTCCCTTGTATTAAAAGAAGCTTTATGCCCTCACAGTTAAACCCTATCCAGAGCTTGGGTGAGATCATCAATAAGATCGCTACAATCCTCTATGCCCACAGAGAGCCTTATAAAGCCGTCGGTTATCCCCAAAGCCTCTCTCTGATCTTTTGGGATAGTTGCATGTGTCATTATGGCGGGATGCTCAATTAGTGATTCAACTCCGCCGAGAGACTCTGCTAAGGAAAAAATCTCAACGCTTTCAAGAAAACGTGTAGCCTCTTTCAATCCACCGTCAATTACGAAAGAAACCATCCCTCCAAAATCCTTCATCTGCTTTTTTGCTACTGTGTGGTAGGGGCTCTTTTCAAGCCCGGGATACATAACCTCCTTTACTTTTGGATGAGAATCTAGGAATTGGGCTATTGCCATTGCGTTCTGGCAGTGCTGCTCCATCCTAACCGGAAGGGTTTTAGTTGATCTTAGCAGCATAAAACAGTCAAAAGGAGAGGGTACAGCTCCTACAGCATTTTGAATATAGTGCAAAGACTCTGCCAGTTGTCGGTCATTAACTATAAGCGCCCCTCCAACAAGATCTGAGTGCCCGCCAAGATATTTAGTGCATGAATGGCTTACAATATCAGCGCCAAGGCTTAGAGGATTTTGGAGGTAAGGAGTTGCAAATGTGTTATCAACCGCAAGCAAAGCGCCGTGAGTTTTAGCAAGGCTTGAAGCCATCTCTATATCTATCACCTTCAGCAAAGGGTTAGTTGGAGTTTCAAGCCACACAAGCTTAGTCTCTGCCCTAAATGCATCTTTAAAAGCATCTTCGTCACACAGATTAACGGTTGTAAACTCAACTCCCAACTGCCTAAAAATCCTGTCAAAGATACGGTAAGTCCCCCCGTAAACATCGTCGCTCAAGATCACATGGTCTCCCGCTTTTAGCATATGAAGCACCGCGTCTATTGTGGCGCACCCGGAGGAAAAGCATATCCCGTGCTCACCTCCTTCAAGCAAAGCCAAGTTTTTCTCCAGAGCTGTTCTGGTAGGATTGGCACTTCTTGAATAATCGTAATTTTCCTTAAAAACTCCCGGGCTTTCCTGTACATAGGTAGAAGTCATATATACAGGAGTCATTATAGCCCCAGTTGATGGATCTGGCTTCTGACCCCCGTGAATGGCTATAGTAGAGAATCCTCGCTTTTTATCCATGTGTCACCGTTTTAGAAACTAGTTTACGCGTTCTTTTTCTTTTTGCACCAAGTACTCTATTACATCTATCTCTGTAATAACTCCCAAAAGCCTCTCTCCCTCCATCATAATGGCTATATTGTCTCGATCAAATATCTCATATAGATCCTCAATATTAGATTCAGGAGAAACGGTCCCCTGTATGCTCTTTGCAACAGTTGAAACTTCAGATGAGACATCAACCCTGCCGGAGGTTATTCCCTTTAGTATATCTATCTCATGTATGACTCCTACAGGTTGGCCGCCCCTGTTAAGCACAGGGAGCAGCGAGTAAGAGTGCTGCTTCATAAGGGCAATAGCATCTTTGAGTTTTTCATCTTCGTAAACCGTAACAGCTCCTTTTCCCTTAAACTCAAGCACATCTCCCGCTGTCCCAAGACCCTTTTTTCTCGGGAGAAAGCCGTTATCCACCATCCAGGAGTCGGACAAAAACTTGGTTACATATCGCGTAGCAGAATCTGGCAGGACGGTCACCACAGTGTGACCTTCTCCAAGCTCTTCTGCTAGTTGGAGAGCTATGTAAACATTCCCTCCGCTAGACCCTCCGCAAAAGATCCCTTCTTCTCTTACTAAACGGCGTGCGGTTAAAAAGCACTGCTCATCGTTGACTTGCCTGATCTCATCAAGTACAGAAAAATCCAGAGCTTCACATTTAATATCTTCTCCTATCCCTTCTACCTTGTAGACGTGTGGCTCAACGAGAGTGTTGTTATAGAACAGGTCATAATGGACGCTTCCTATTGGATCAACCCCAACGATTCGGATAGAGGGATCTTTAGATTTAAGATATCGTCCAACTCCCGACGTAGTGCCCCCCGTACCAAGTCCTGCGACAAATGCGTTGAATTTTCCCTCTGTCTGCCTCCAGATCTCAGGCCCAGTAATCTTTTCATGAGCTTCTGTGTTTAAGGGGTTATGGTATTGGTTAACATAAAAGGAGTTTGGGGTTTCTCTAGCAATCCTTTTAGCTGTCTCTACATAGTGGTAAGGGGAATCTCCTGGGACATCTGTAGGGGTTATCACAACTTCGGCTCCAAAAGCCTTAAGCATATTAATCTTTTCCGTGCTCATCTTGTCTGGCATTGTAAAGATGCACCGATATCCCTTAGCCGCAGCTACCATAGCAAGACCAAGCCCTGTGTTTCCTGATGTGTTTTCAACAATTGTGCATCCCGGTTTTATCTCTCCCCTTTTTTCAGCTTCGGAGATAATATAATAGGCCATCCTGTCTTTAATGGAGCCGGTTGGATTTAGAAATTCACACTTAACCAAGACCTGAGCAGATCCCTCTTTTGGAAGCTTTGAAAGCTTTACCAACGGGGTCTCTCCAATCGCTTCGAGCATACTTTCAGAATAGGTCATTTTTTATATCCTCCTTAATCTCTTTCGCAGCACATACGGTGAGGTTAGTGCTAAAGGTAAAAAAATCAAGAGAAAAGGATGGAACCTATAGAACGATGTTCTGTTCTATGGCGGATCGATCTCATTTTCCATTACATCTAAGATTTAGGAGAATTTGGGTTAAGAAATGAGAGGGAAAATAATTTTCTGTCTTTTTTACTGGTCTTTGATGCCGGCAGCAGTTTTATATGCACTACCTTATGAGCAGGGAGATATATTTAGGGCTAAAGAAACCATAGAGGCAGAGGAGCAGGTTCAACTTCACTTTAGAAGAGAACGTGTTGAGCAGCTTAAAATAAGAGATGTAAAGAAATTACTCTCTCTTATAAAGGAAGATGGAAGAATAGATAAACTCGCTCTCATTTTTAGGCGACTTTTTAAGCTTAGGCAAAATGAGTGCTCCACGTGCAAATCGTTTTTTAATAAGTTTTATTCGCTATCTAAGGAATATATAAAGAAAGGATCGGATAAAGCCTCATTATCTTCCAATAAAAAGCAAGAAAAAAAAACAGAAGATACTTCCACTGATACTACTCATACGACAAGAAACAACAGTAAAGGAAATGATGCTACCCCAAATAAAGAAAGGGAACCTTCGATTGAGGTCATACTGATGGTTCAGAAAATTTTCTTAAGACTCGCTTTAAGCTCGCAGGCGCAAAAATTAGTAGAGCCTGTTGACTATCTTCTGGAAGAGCTGAGAGACCCGAAGTTTAAGACAGCAGGAGAGAAAGAATACTTTTCCATTTTAGCAGAATATATTGAAGCTCCTTTTAATCAAGTAAAAGTGAAGCATAACACCAATTAGGTAAATATATGATACAAAAGG
>RFKT01000274.1 GCA_003694225.1 Candidatus Dadabacteria bacterium | reverse complement strand
TAATACCCCTCCCTTAAAGCCAAAACGAAGAGCGCCAAGAACAATCGGCACATAGTACAAGCGCCTATAAATTCCATGAAGCCAGTGAAGGCCTGATGGCGTGCTGTAATGAAAGGCAGTAATAACTAAAAGAGTTAGCAAAACGGAAATAAGGCCTCTACCTATAAGATTGGAAGAGTCCTTTACTTCCATATTATTAAACTGCTTATCCACAGGTAGCCCCCAACGTTATACTCCACCTTCTTTTGTTATTCCATATTTCTCCATCCTATAGGCAAGCACATGGCGGGGCACTGAAAGATACTTCGCTGTTTTTGAAACGTTCCAGCCGTGAAATATAAGCGCCTTCAGGATCAATTCCCTTTCTAGATCAACAAGAGAAATCCCTTCAGGAGGTAAGGGGAGTTTTTCCAAAAACCCCTGCATGCTACTGGAGGCCCTTCCTTTTAAGGAGGGAGGCAGATGCTCAACATCAAAGCATCTCACCCCCGGATTAAGCGCTGTAAGCCTCTTACACAAATTCTGAAGCTCCCTAACATTTCCGGGCCACCTGTATGAACATAAGAGTTCTTTAAACGCTGAGCTGAAAGAATAACCCGAGCCATCTCCAAAAACCCTTAAAAAATGCTCCATTAAAGGTATAATATCCTCTCTCCTTTCACGCAAAGGAGGAACAAAGAGATCAACTACATTGAGCCTATAATATAGATCTTGGCGGAATGTTCCCTCTGAGATCTTCTGTTCTATATCAGAGTTGGTGGCTGAAATGACCCTTACATCAACCTTTACAGGCTTGTCACTTCCAACTATATCAACAACCCCTTCCTGCAATACACGAAGCAGCTTTGCCTGCAGATCGAGGGGCATCTCTCCTATCTCATCGAGGAAAATAGTGCCGCCGTCAGCGTGCCTAAATCTCCCTAGCCTGTCTTCATTTGCACCCGTAAAAGATCCCTTTACGTGGCCAAAAAGCTCTGATTCCAAAAGCTCTGCCGGCAAGGCGGCGCAATTTACAACGACAAAGGGCTTTTCTGCCCTTTTGCTCTTTAAGTGAAGCCTTCGAGCTATAAGCTCTTTCCCTGTGCCGCTCTCCCCCCTAATAAACACAGAGGCATCAGATAAGGCAAGCTTGTCAACTGTTTCCACCAATTGGCGCATCTTGGAAGAGGTATAAACGAGCTCCCTTCCTCCGCCGCTAAGCTTAAGCCTAAGCTCCCTGTTTTCTTCCTTGAGCCTCTTATGCTCCAGAGCCTTTTCTACCGAAACAATAAGCTGATCTGAGCTAAAGGGCTTCAAGATAAAATCAAACGCTCCTAGCTTCATAGCCTCTACCGCAGCGTCAACTGTCCCATAGGCTGTGATCATAATTACGGGGACACCGCTTGTAGCCTCTTTAATCTTGGTTAAGAGGTCAATTCCCGACATCTTTTCCATTCTAATATCGCTTATGATCAGATCGTGCTTTTGTGGATTGAAAAGCCTTAAAGCCTCCTCTCCGCTTTGGGCTTCATCTACGGCATAGCCCGCCTTTTCAAGATTAAACCTTGAAAGCTCCCTTCCCGACCTATCGTCATCCACAAATAAGATAGTCCCTTTGCTCATTTGAGCCTAATCCCGCAAATTTTACTATTTTGTAAACCCTTTTTAAGAATATTCTAAACCAGCCTCTTCTAACCGCATTATATTTCAATAGAGCTTGGCACGACTCCTGCTTTAATATCTGCCAGTGGCTAAACCCCACTGCATCATACCACGTTATCAAAGTTTGTAACAGTTAAAGGATAAAAGATGAAAAGAGAGACAAATGACAAAATCTTTGTGCTTCTTTTGATTTTTGCTTTTGTTTTACTACCGATATCTGTCACTGCTCATGACAAAGACCAAGGGGGCCACGGTGGCATGCATATGAGCCATATGAACGAAGTAAAGAGCATGCTTAAAAAAGAACTTGGAGAGAGATACAACGACCCTCTCCCCACCCCCTTAAAAGAAGACATAGAGGCAGGAAGTAAAATCTTTTTTACCTATTGCACCGCTTGCCACGGAAAGAGCGGCAAGGGCGATGGACCCGCGGCAAAAAGCCTTCCTTCCAAACCTGCAAACTTTACAGATCCGGCACACGCAACATTTTACTCTGATCAAGGAAGGCTCTGGATCATTAAAAATGGCGTTCCTAATACTCCGATGACAGGATGGAAAGGGGTATTAACGGACGATGAAGCTCTAAAGGTTCTTTACTATGTTAAAACCCTGATTAAAGGCAAAAACGACAATATGGATCATAAACGCGCACACTCCCATGAGTAAGATTTTAACAGCTGTGATTTTAGCTCTTCTTCTTTCTCCTCTTTCTCAAGCCTCGGGAGAGACAGCGGAGCTGGATCTAAAAAAGCTGATTAAAGAAGCGATAGAAAACAATCCAAAGCTTAAAGCAATAAAGAAGCATGCTTTGGCTTTCAAGCATAAGGTGCCTCAGGCAGGAGCGCTTGAAGACCCTCAGCTTAAAGCTGGAATAGATAACCTCCCCATTAAAGATCCTTCCTTTACAGAGTTTCTACCGACAAGCAAGGTTATAGGACTAAGCCAGAAAATTCCCTTCCCGGGCAAGCTTTCCTTAAAGGAACGGATGGCGCTTAAGGAGGCTGATTCGGCCGAAGCCCTTTACAAAAAAGAGCAGAATAAGATACGGGAAGAGATAAAATCGGCGTATTACGATCTCTATTACATAAACAAGGCTATCGCCATCAACAAAAAGAACAAAAAGCTTCTCCATGATCTCTCTAAGGTTGCTGCAACAAGATATTCAGTTGGGAAAGGTATACAACAGGATGTATTAAAGGCTCAGGTTGAACTTTCAAAGATAGTAAATGAGCTGATTGTCCTTAAACAGAAGAAGGTTTCAGCAAAGGCAAGGATTAATACCATCCTCGATCGCCCTACCAACTCAAAGCTTCCAGATCCGCCGGATGTAAAAATAGATCCATTCCCGTACACCTTAAAAGAATTACAGCAAAGCGCCCTAAAACACAGCTATCTTTTAAAGGCGTTAAAAAAAGAAATTGAAAAAAACGAAGTAGGTGTATCTCTAGCCAAGAGAGAATTTCTGCCTGATTTCAACTTTTCACTCGTATATAAGCAACGGGAAGATGGCGATAATTTTTCAGGCGACGATTGGATAAGCGGTTTTGTATCGATGACCATTCCGCTTTATCTTACCAAAAAGCAGGTTCCTCACCTAAAGGAGAGAAAAGCTACGCTAATGCAGGCAAAAAGTATCTACAGGCAAGCAAGAAACGATCTATCATTTAAGGTAAAAGACACATTTGTAGAGATAAAAAAAGAACAAAAGCTGATAAAGCTCTTCGAAACCGGCTTTATACCCCAAGCAAGGCAATCACTGGATTCAGCTCTTTCGGGATATCAGGTAGATAAGGTTGATTTTCTGACTCTTACAGACAACCTTCTCTCCCTGCTTAGATTTGAACTTGAGTACTATAAGACAATAACAAACTATGAGAAGCTCCTTTCGCAAATGGAGAGCCTTATAGATAAACCTTTAACCTCTTATTATTAGCAAATGAAATGACTAAAAAGCTAATCATAATATTCTTTATCGCAGGCCTTGGCTTAGGTTATCTTATAAAAGGTAAAAGCGTTCCCTCACCTTCTCACTCAGCATTAACAGAGAAAGATACAGGAGAGAACTCCAAAGGCAAAAAAAAGATCCTTTACTGGCGAGCCCCGATGGATCCCACATATATAAGCGATAGACCGGGCAAATCCCCTATGGGAATGGATCTGATCCCTGTATATGAAGGAGAAGGCGGCGAAGAAGAAAAAGGAGTGATTAGAATCGATCCATCAGTAGTTCAAAACATCGGGATTAGAACCGCCAAGGCAAAAAAGGATTACTTAAAAAAGACTATTTATACAGTTGGAAGAGTTACATACAACGAAAAGAAAGTAGTCCATATACATACAAAGGTGGAGGGATGGATTGAAAAACTCTATGTAGACTTTCTGGGAGAAGAAGTCAAAAAAAACGCGCCCCTCCTCTCAATCTATAGTCCTGAGCTTGTCTCAACACAGGAAGAATATCTTCTTGCCCTGAAATACAAAAGATCTGTGGCAAAAACCCCCTTTCCTTTAATCTTAAGAGAAGCTGAAACACTTCTCAATTCAACAAAAAGACGCCTTGAGCTATTCGATATTACAGATGAACAGATAGATCAAATAGCCCAAAAAGGGGATATTCAAAAAACATTAGTGCTACACTCTCCAACAAGAGGGATCGTTATTGAAAAGACAGCCCTTGAAGGGATGCATGTAATGCCGGGCAAAAATCTCTATACCATTGCAGACATTTCATCTGTGTGGGTTCTGGCAGATATTTACGAGTATGAGCTTCCATGGGTACGCCTAGGCCAAAAAGCAAAGATGGAGCTTTCTTATCTTCCGGGGAAAAGCTATGTAGGAACTGTGACTTATATTTATCCATTCCTGGAGTCTAAAACAAGAACAGTAAAAGTCAGAATCGAATTTGAAAACCCCACTTGGGAGCTTAAGCCCGATATGTACGCAAATGTAACCTTAGAATCTCCGTCAACAGAAAAGACAGTTATCGTGCCAAGCGAGGCGGTGCTTAGGTCAGGCACCAGAGACATTATTATCACCGCGCTCGGCAAGGGCAAATTTCTGCCTAAAGAAGTTACCCTTGGAAGAAAGGGAGATGGGGAATACGAAATACTTAAAGGAAT
>RFKT01000273.1 GCA_003694225.1 Candidatus Dadabacteria bacterium | reverse complement strand
AGGGAGAGTATGCATATGCTTAAAAGACCCTTCCTTTATGTGATCGCCATATCTCTTTTTGTTCGCTTATTTAATGTCCCCTCAAGCCTAAACGCAGAAACAATCTACAAAGGGCTTTCATTGGCCTTGACGGTAAGTGAAAGCGACATAAACGCCTTGGGAGAGATATTTCATCCATCTTTAGCTCGTTATCAACTTCACTACGGAAACGCTGATGATGCAGATCGGAGTGAGTATGAAAGCTGGGTTGATTCTGCAATATCCTATCTCGACTCCCTGATTCCCGCATTTCAAAGCAATGGCATAAAGATTGTGCTGGCACTACACACCCCTCCGGGCGGTTTTTCTGAATACGGACGATTTCCAAAACACAGGCTCTTTCAGGAAGAGTGGCCTCAGGAGTCTATTATCTCCGTTTGGCAAAAGTTGGCACAGCACTACAACGGCAACTCTACTGTCTGGGCGTATGACATAGTAAATGAACCGGCAGCTCCCACTGTAGCCTCAGGGCTTAAAGACTGGCCTACTCTGGCTTCTGACATAATACAGGCTATAAGAAACATTGATACAGAAACCCCTATAATAGTGGAGCCGCGTTATGGAGATGCAAAATATCTTGGAAACTTGAGGGGAAAGCTTCCTTCAGGCCAGAACCTGCTTATAAGCTCACATCCTTACGATCCCCAATATGTAACGCATCAAGGGGTAAGGCCTTTTAAGAAGAGGCTTAAATTTCCAAGCGACCGCTTCCCCAAGTCTTCAGCGCTTAAGCAATTTAAAAAGCTCAGGAAATTTGCAAAGAGAAACGGCACAGGAATTTATATCGGAGAGTTTTCCATATCCTGCTTTGCCAAGACAAAAACTCAGATAAATTACCTAAAGACTGTCATTAGATATATGAAGAAAATCAAGGCCCATTGGACCTACCATGCATTTAGAGAAGCGGACGTTTGGAGCCCGGAGCACACATGCAGATGGAAAGGAAGAAAAACGGAGGAAGCCTCAACCCTGCCAAAGAGAGCGCAGTATCTTATTAAGCAGTTCCAGCAGGGATAAGGGCAAAAGCCGTTATTTTCAGAATCTCTCCCAAATATACTGATTGCAAACCTCGTGGTGAAAGAGAATCTCTTCCGTTTTTACCATTGTGCCTAGCTCTCTTGGGCATCTGTCAGCGGAAGCCCTTTTAAGGTCAAGAAACTTTGCGTGAGTATCTTCTCCCAATATCTTTTTCATAAACTCACTGCCCTTAAAATGGCGCATGGCATCGTAGATATTGGAAGGAAGAAACCGGGTTCGAGTCCTTCTAGTTTCATCGTCAAAGTTATCAGGCAAGGGGCCCTCAAGCCCCGTCTTTATAAGAGAGTATAGCAGCAGGTACGGATTTGCATCCGGAGCGACCGTTCTTACCTCTATTCTTGCTGAATTTTCATTAGCAAGGGGAACTCTTATCATCGAGGTTCTGTCAACAGCAGAAGAGCGGATCTGGTTTGGCGCTTCAAAGTTTGGATCAAGCCTCCTATAGGAATTTACACTTGAGTTCATTATAAGCGAAAGCTCATTTGCGCTGTGAAGCACCCTATCAATAAATCCCCAAGCAAATTCAGATAGGCCGTCCTGCCCATCTGCATCGTAAAAGATATTTTTGCCTTCCTTAGCTACAGAGATATTTGTGTGCATTCCGTTGCCATTTATTCCAGCAATAGGCTTTGGCAAAAAGCTTGCCGTAAACCCCATATTAGCGGCAACCTGCCGTGCCAAAAGCTTATAAAGCTGTATTTGATCAGCAGCAAGTAGAGCATCACAATAAGAGTAGTTTAGCTCAAATTGTGAAGGGGCAACCTCAGGGTGGTCCTTTTCATTTTCGAAGGCAAGCGCCCTCTGAGCCTCCGCAAAGGCATCGATAAAGAGCTTTAGCGGATCCTTAGGGAGAGAATGGAAATAACCTCCGGAGGAAACCAGCTCAAATCCTTCCCTTGAGTTAAAGTTCTGCTCAGCATTTATACCTTTAAATAGAAAACCTTCGCACTCGACAGAAACATTAACAGTCAATCCTTTCTCTCTCCATAGCTGATCTGTATAATTTTTTAACTGCCACCGAATATCTGAAACATAAGGAGAGCCGTCACGCTCGTGGATATAACCGAAGGCTATTACTTTACCGGGACCAAAGACATCGCTTGGAAGCCACCTAAACGATCCCCAGTCAACAACTAGTCTGAGATCTGACTCGCTTACAACAGAAAACCCTTTTATTGACGATCCATCAAAGGTAAGGTTGTCGCACGACTTCAGCAGAAACTTCTTGTCATAATCAAGCATATGAAACCGCCCCTCTAAGTCAGAGAAGCACACAGTAAGCGCCTTCAATGTCGGAGTGTCTGTAAGTTGTTTTAAGTAATAATCTTTAAGCTCACCATCATCTACCCTATTTTTAACCTTTTCTTTAGCCTCGAGATTAAGCTGCTCAAGCCTGTCATACGGTATCTCTAAAAAGTTCTTCAAATTTCCTTCCATGACTATCCCCTAATTAAACTAAATATTGCGATATTTAACCTTATTATTGCATATTTTATTGTTATTGACTAGAGATTAATGCTAAATCACGCATTATTTAACATAACGCCGATTATTCAGCGAAGTTTCCCCTGCCTCGCTAATGCTATACACTAACTGCCAACTCTCTATAATAGTTGAACTTATGCATCCAGATAAGGCTATTTGCATATACTCTGGCGAGGGGGTTGGAGAGCGTTCATTAGACTCTGCTGTAAGCTCTTTTAAGGAATCATTTGAGGATCTGCCTATAAAGCTCATAACTCCTAAAGAGGTGATTGATGGGAAATGGAAAAATGATTGCCTAATATTTGTTATGCCGGGAGGGGCAGACATACCTTATCTAAATGCACTTGCAGGGAAGGGGAATAAAGAGATCGCGGCATTCGTACACGACGGGGGAAAGTATTTAGGGTTTTGCGCAGGTGCTTACTATGCATGCAAAGAGATAGAATTTGAAAAAGGAACAGGGCTTGAAGTTGTAGGGGAAAGGGAACTTAAATTTTTCCCGGCGAAAGCAGTCGGCCCTGCCTACGGAATAGGAACCTATTGCTATGACAAACCTATAGACTCAAGGCTTTCGCCTGTGATTGAACTCTCTTCTTCAGTTACATACAATATATATTATTCAGGCGGCTGCTATTTTGAAGGTGCAGAAAGATTTACAACTGTCTCTATAATAGCCAGATACAGCGATATTGAAGGAATGCCGGCAGCAGTTGTTGAGTGCACTGTAGGAAAAGGAAAAGCCCTATTGTCAGGAGTTCATCCGGAATTTTCGCATAGTATTGTTGCAAAATATGCATCTGACAGACCGTCCCTAATAAAGGAGATGGAGATAATAGAAAAGAGAAGAAAGGAGTTTTTTGAAAGCCTTATAAAGCGGTTGCTTTAAATATTTTATAATCCTTTTAGACCTTCCGGATAAAGCCTTCTTATGGTGTGAAAGGGAAGTTGCCGTTTGCCGTCTCTATCCTCTACCCAAAATCCTTTTTCATCTACTCCAGTAACCTTCAGATAGCCACTATTTCCCTGCACATCCTCAAAAATAACGCCGCCATCGGGATCAAGAATAATATTTTCTCGAATCAAGTTAACTAACGTATTTACTGCTCCGCCCCTTACCGACTCCACCAAAGAAAAGAGGTGATACACTGTATGGGCCAGCACATATTCCCTTGAAAGCAAGATCCCTTCTCCCCCGCTGCGTTCACCGGTTAACGTTTCTACAGAAACAGGATTTCCCCTAAGACCTT
>RFKT01000272.1 GCA_003694225.1 Candidatus Dadabacteria bacterium | reverse complement strand
CTCATCCCCCTTCAGAGACAGGCTTGGCATCTAGAGAGTTAAGAGCCCTTTTTGAATCGCAAGCTTTAGCCACCTCTGGAGCGCAGAGGAGATTTTACGGCGAAAAAAGGTGGTATCGGAAATTTATAAGGCTTGAAGAAGTTGAAAAAAGATATGGAAGAGAGACCGTAAGAGATGTTTGGAGAGCACTTCCTCAATCGAGATTTAAGAGATTTCAAGAGCTATTTTGCCACCCTCTAGATAGGATAGTCCCCAGATTTTCCATTGAACCGGGGAAAATTGTATTTAGCCAAGATCCGAACACCCTCTCTTTAGCGCCGGTTTTGGTGCATCCAAGCCGTATTCCCAATAGCTTAGTAAAATCGCTTGGTCTTTTTACTGTTGCTAAAGGAAGAGGCTGTGGCGTTGTTAATCAGATGAGGAAAAGCTCTTTAGAGACAGTAAATCGCCTAAAGCTTATATGGGAGTGCGCAGAGCTTTTGGAAGCTAAAAACGGAAGGGTTTTTTGTTTGACCGATCCCACAGATGCCGTAAAAAGCCGTTACCCAGTAAGTGGAGATCTTTCCTCACTTAAAGGCGGCATTTTGGTTGTGAGAGAAGTTGGGAGGGAAAGTGTGGGCGGCGAAGATATAAGAAGGCTCTCTGTACAATTTTTTCGAACAGGGCACAGTGCATTGAGGAGAGTTATTTACGCGCATGAGGGCTACTGCCGAGAGGCAGCCGCATTGGAAGGCGCCATAGCTTCCCTTGTCTATGCAGAGGACGTTTTAAGGCGGCACTACAGAAAGGAGATGCCTAGTGAAGAAAAGGAGAGGATACGCAGTGAGGTTAAGAATATTTTCCGCTCCGCATTCGATGTGTTAAGGGCTTCGATAGATCGCCATAAAGTAGAAGCTAGGGAGTTAATAGGCTGGCTTGCCACCCTTAGGGATCAGCTTGGAAGGACAAATATATGGGCAGGCATATTAAAGGTTAAAGGCGCCTTGAAAAGGGTGCATAGAAGGCTCTGGGAGATGAGAGCCAAAGGAAGCTATCTTTGGCGGGATCTGAAGGCGCTTCAATCTGAGATCGGAATAACCAAGAGGGCCTTAAAGGCGTATGCTGGAAGGATCAGGAATGCCGCGGAAGTTTTAGGCTCCGATCTTTCTCTTTTTAAAGAGAATATATCTCAGCGCCAGAGAGATGGGCAGGTAAAAGGTGTGTTAGCAAGATGTAAGATTGACCCGGAATCGCTGCCCGGGATGAGGGTAGCTCCTTATGCAACCGCAAAGGAAAAGCTTAGCAGAGAATATGGGCGCCTTGTTGATGCTCTTTATGAAGGATCAAGAGAAAAAAGCCATGAATCTCTCGTTAGAATGTATATGATAGTAAAGTTTTGTGCTGTGTTTGAACTCTTTGAACGGATGAAGGTAGATATCTTTTTAGGGCTAATCTCACTTCGAAATGGAACGACATCTCCAGCCGGTATTTTATTCGATCTAAAGAGGAAGAATAGGGCATTACGGAGAGCATATAATGAGCGGAGGGTAATACCATCTCATACGATATCAGATGAGTATGCAGAGCCATTTAGCGCCCTTAAAAAAGGGCTTGAGGACGTGGAAAAGGGGTTGGATTTCTACGTAAGAAGGAATCCATCTCCTGAGGAAGCTCAGCAGATCCTAAAGAACTTCAAGCGCTACCTTGAAAAATTCGATATTGGGGAGATACTAGCGTCGCTTCCTTAATAACAACAGATATCGATTTCCCCATTGATTTCCTATATTGAAGAGCAGATTGAGGCGAGTTTTTGTATGGCGTTTTTGTCCGACGCAAAGCGGCACTTTACCATTTTTAAGTACTCAAAATACTTTCCCGTGTTGGAAGAGCCGGCTTCAGTTGTAGCGAGCCATAGCGGAGTTTCAGCCCCCTTTTCGGGGGATTCATGACCTCCAAAACCGAGATTGTTTGCGAGCTTTGAGTTTACCTCTCCCGGATGGCATGCATTTACAGTAACGCCGCTTTTATGGAGCTTTTCAGCGTGAAAGACTGTGAGCATGCGGTTTGCCTGCTTTGACTGGCGGTATGCTGTGTTATTGTCGTAAGGCCTCCTTTTAAATTCCAGATCATCAATGTCCATATCGCCGGCCCAAAAGCTTGCAACATTTACCACTCGCCCTTTGGCAGAGCTTAGATGGTCCTTAAGAGCTTCAATCATCCAATAGTAACCTAGCACATTGGTGGCAAATTGAAGCTCTATTCCCTCAGGGGTTTCAAGCCTTTGGATAGGGGTTGTGGCCGCATTGTTGATTAGAACCGATACAGGCTCTTTAAGCCTTGAGGCGAATGAAAAGACCTCTTTCTTTGAAGATAGATCTACAAGCTCTGTCTTTATCTCTGCCTCTGGATACTTTGCTCTTAAGCTATTCTCAAGTTTGCCAGCTTTAGCGGCGTTGCGGCATACAGCAATTAGCCGGTACTCTCCCCCCTTTTTTGCAATGCCTTTGCAGATTGCAGATCCGATGGCTCCTGTAGCCCCAGTTACTATGCAGGTTTTGGGAGCATTCCCTTTTGCATTCATAGTCTTAAGCCCTTTCTTCCGCTATCTCAACAAGTTTGCGAAACTTTTCCGAATCGAGGCTAGCTCCCCCCACAAGCGCCCCCGATACATTGGGGATTGAGATTATCTCAGAGAAGTTATCTGGTTTTACACTTCCTCCGTATAGGACAGGGATAGAGGTTTTATCTAAAGCTTCTCCCAGAAGATCTAAGATAACACCGTGAGCTTCCTCTATCTGTTCAACATTTGCGACCTTTCCGGTTCCTATCGCCCAGACAGGCTCATAGGCGACAACAAAGTTGGCATAAGATGATGTCTCTTTTATAAGTTCCAAAAATGGGGATAACTGCTCTGCTATGATGAGGGCTGTTTTTCCGTCCTCACGCTCTTTTTCGGTTTCTCCAACGCAAAAAACGGGAGTCAGACCCTCTATAAGCGCCCTATGGGCTCTTTTGGCAATATCTCCCTTTGTTTCGCCGAATATATGCCTTCTTTCTGAGTGGCCTACTATTACAAACGAACAGCCAAGCTCCTTTAGTTGAGGCACAGAGCTTTCCCCTGTAAACGCACCTTTAAGCTCCCAATGGGCGTTCTGTGCGCCAAGTTTTACAGGGGTATTTTGCACTATTGGTGATACTGCCCCCAAACACGGAGGCGATGGGGCTATCCATATCTCTGTATGTGGGTAGTTAGCGTCTGAAGCAAAAGAAGCGATTTTGCGGGCGAGTTCAACCGACTCGCCCACTCCCAAGGCCATCTTCCAGTTTCCGGCAACAATCGCCACGGCCAGAGTTCCTCAGAGGTTTTGCGCGATATATGCTGTCAGGTCAACCATCCGTGTGGAAAACCCTATTTCGTTATCATACCATGAAACTACCTTTGCAAGCCTCTTGTCCACAACCATAGTGCTTAGGCTGTCAACTATTGAGGAGAGTTGGTTCCCGATAAAGTCCACAGAGACTAAAGGCTCTTCGCAAAATCCCAAGATTCCCTTAAGTGCGTTTTCAGATGCGCTCTTAAGGGCTCGGTTTATATCGTCCTTGGAGACTTCACTTTCAAGTTGGCAGACAAAGTCCACGACTGACACATTTGGCGTCGGAACTCTAATGGCAAAGCCATCTATCTTGCCTGAAAGCTCAGGAAGTACCTTGCCAACCGCTTTAGCCGCCCCTGTAGTGGTTGGGATCATGGACATACATGCGGCGCGCGCCCTTCTCATATCTTTATGGGGAAGGT
This sequence comes from Candidatus Dadabacteria bacterium, assembly GCA_003694225.1. Classification (GTDB taxonomy): domain Bacteria; phylum Bdellovibrionota_C; class UBA2361; order UBA2361; family J135; genus J135. Next base: position 2,802 of record RFKT01000272.1, on the reverse strand, counting down.
CGAGTATCCTCTGATCGTTTGTATAGGAGTGGCACGTTGTCATTGTGCCGCGCACAATACCAAAATTTTCGTGAAGCACCTTAGCCACTGGAGCCAGGCAGTTTGTGGTGCAAGATGCGCAGCTAACAATATCATGCGATGAGGCATCATACTGTTCGTGATTTACTCCGTAAACAAATGTAGCGTCACAATCAGGAGATGGAGCTGAAATGATGACCTTCTTTGCCCCTGCGTTTAGATGGGCTGCAGCGGCGTCTCTCTTCCTAAATACACCTGTACACTCCAAAACTATATCTACTCCGAGATCCTTCCACGGAAGTTTTGAGGGATCCCTTTCTGCCATTACCTTTATCTCCCTTCCGTTTACCTTAATGGCCTGATCTGAAGCAGAAACCTCTCCGCTCATTTTCCTATGGACAGAGTCATATTTAAGAAGATGGGCTAGGGTAGCAGCATCTGTAAGGTCGTTAATAGCGGCGATCTCTATCTGATCTTCCATTCCCAGCGAGTGAATCTGCCTTAGCACAAGCCTGCCTATTCTTCCAAATCCGTTAATGCCTACTGTCACGCTCATAGCCCCCTCCGTATAAAGTTTAAGTGGCGGTTAGTGTCATAGAGGTTGGTATAAAATACACATATTTGCCTCAAAAAGCTATGAGTAAGGAAGGGAGTTTCGGCAAAGAAATAACAATAACAACGCACCAAAACTTTATTAGGAAATTCAAGTGGTTAAGGAGGCCGAAATAAGGACCCCCAAAAGGGTTTTGGGGGACGGTGCGTTTAAGGGTAAGTGTAGTTTGTCTTGGTGTTCAACTGTTGCGGCAATGGGTGTTCTATAGGATTATACCATCTGCGGGTGTCCTTAAGAGTGATGATTTAACTTAGGAGGAATATTGTGGGATTTGAATCTCACGCCACTGTGTGGCAGATGATGGCAAACTCAGGGCCGATCGTTCAGGGGGTCTTGGTGATACTAATTTTCCTCTCCATTTGGAGCTGGGCTATAGCAATAGCCAAGTTTATTTACTTTCGAAAGGTAGATAGGGATTCAGAGGAATTTGTGGCGATATTTTGGGAATCGAGGGATCTTTACCGCATCAATGACGCAACACGAAGGCTTGCCGCTAATCCCTTGGTCCAGATCTTTAAGGCGGGATACGATGAGCTTCAGAGGCTCGTTAATGCGGCAAGAGAAGCGACAGATCTTACTATTGATATTGATACTGAGCTTAAGACAATAGAAAGGGCGCTTAAACGCGCCGAGCTTGAAGAGTTTAAGAAGCTTACAAGGGGAACCACATTCTTGGCAACGGTTGCAAGCTCAGCCCCATTTATAGGACTTTTTGGCACTGTGTGGGGAATAATGCGCGCTTTCCAAGGGCTTGGAACTGCTAAGACAGCCACAATACAGGCGGTAGCGCCGGGGATATCCGAAGCCCTTGTAGCAACCGCTATCGGACTCGCTGCAGCAATACCCGCCGCTATCGCATACAATTACTTTTCTTCTGTCATAAAGACCTTTAGAGCCTCTATGGAGAGCTTTACAGCAGAGTTTGTCAATATGGCAGAGAGGTATTTTGTGTGATTACTGTTAAGTTTTAAGCGCTGCCCTATGGCATCTGCAGATTTTGATAGAGAACCCCTAATAGCCAATATTAACGTAACTCCGCTTGTGGATGTTATGCTGGTTCTCCTTGTTATCTTTATGATAACAGCCCCGATCCTTCAGCAGGGAGTTGAGGTCAATCTTCCCAAGGCGACAACTGCCCCTGTCTCAGGAAGTGGAGAGCAGGTGGTTGTGTCAATAAACGCAAAGGGAGAGGTGTTTATAGGAGGGGGAAATCGCATATCTCTTCCGGATTTAGGCAATAAGATTAAGGCTATATTAGAAAGGCGCAGAGAAGAGGATAGAAAGGTTTATATAAAGGCTGATAGGGATGTGCTTTACGGGCGGGTTATGGAGGTGATGGGAGTTATCCACAGGGCTGGAGTTCTCCATATAGGGCTTGTCTCAGAACCCGAAGACAATAAGTGAAGATGGAAAACGGCGTCCCTTAATCTTGCACGGCATTAAAGATGGCCAAGGTAGATGAGCAAGATAGATATATGCGGGTTGGATTTTACCTCTCTTTGGGGGGACATCTCCTCTGTTTTTTGGCGATCCTATTTGGCTCTTTTCCACATAACACCACCTTTCGCCCCCCTACAGTTTACTCTGTGACGCTTGAGGCGGGGACAAAGCTCGGAGGTATTTCTCAGGCTCCTAAAAAAGAAAAAAGCCGTCCGGCGCCTCCCAAAAAGATTCAGCCAAAGCGCAAAAGAACTAAAACCCTTACGAATACAGAGAAAAAAGCTAAACCCCAAAAGAAAAAGGAAGAAAAAGTTGTTATAAAGAAGAAAAAAAAGCCAAAGCCTGCAAAGAAAAAGATTACCAAAAAAAAGAAACCTATAAAAACACCAAAGAAGAAAGCGCCCAAAAAAACTGCTCCTAAAAAGTCCAAGCCCAAAAAGCCTCCAAGCCAAAAGAAAGAGGATCTCTCCTTGAAGGATCTCGACAAACTTTTGCAGAAGGCAACCCAAAGGTATACAGGAGAGTCTTCAGATGCAGGCGGGAAGGGGTTTGGCTCCGCTTATATCGGCAAGGGCAAGGGCTTTGGCGGAGGGATATCAAGGCCAAAGGAGTTTTTTATCTATAGGGACGCGCTTGAGATGGCATTAAAATCTGAGTGGAGCTGGACAAGCGATATAAAGGGTCTGGTTGCTCAGGTTGCGTTCAGCCTCACTCCAGAAGGGGAAATATAT
>RFKT01000271.1 GCA_003694225.1 Candidatus Dadabacteria bacterium | reverse complement strand
GTTCATGGCTAAGTAGCTTCTGTTGGATTTCGGAGCGCAGCTTAGATATGTAATGCACTGGGCGATGGGGATTCTTCCTTCGGGCATTCCTACCCTGTCAAACGCTTCTCCCACAGCCACTGCCAGCTGGATAGCCTTGGGGTCTGCGTTTCCTATATCTTCGCTTGCAAAGATTATCATACGCCGGATTAAAAAGCGGGGATCTTCTCCGCCTTCTATCATTCTAAATCCCCAATAAAGGGCTGCGTCAGGATCTGATGCCCTCATGCTCTTGATAAATGCTGATGCCATCGAATAGTGCTCATCGCCCGCCCTGTCGTAGTAAATTGTATCCTTTCCGCTGCCTAACGATTTGTCGATCACCTCTTCCGTTATAACTTTTTGCGCGGCTTTATCAGAATGCTCAACAGCCGCTTCAAGGGTTGAGATAGCCCTTCGGGCGTCTCCACCGCTGTAAGAAATAAGTTTATGTAATGCTTTGTCCTCTATCTCTGCTCCTAGCAATTTAATAGCCCTTTCTATTATTTTGGCTAATGCGTTTTTGCTTAGAGGTGGCATAGGGACAACTCGGCACCGTGAAAGCAAAGCGCCATTAAGGTAAAAGGAGGGGTTTTCTGTTGTAGCTCCCATCAATATTATTGTGCCGGACTCTATATGTGGGAGAAATGCGTCCTGCTGAGCCTTGTTAAACCGATGTATTTCATCCACGAAAAGAATAGTAGGCTCTTTTTTTGCTTTTGCCTTCGCTATGATAGCCCTTACTTCCTTTACCCCTCCCAGCACCGCTGAAAAAGGTTCAAATGGAAGCCGAAAACTTTTTCCTATAAGCCTTGCAAGGGTTGTCTTTCCACAGCCGGGAGGACCCCAGAAAATAAGTGAAGGAGGCCTACCCTTCCCCGATTTCAGCTTTTCTATAAGTTCATCACCAATTCCCTCAATTCCCTCAAATTCACTCCATGAGGCGGGGCGTATTTTATCGTAAAGAGGTCTCTTTGAATCCGAAGAAGGGGTCTTTTCGAATAGTTCAAGGTTGTCCATACTGCCACCTCTAGCTGCTGCATCAAGGATAGGGTAAGCTAAGTAGTGATATGAGAGAGCCCTTCCCTTATACTCCAAAAAGTACTATAAACAGCCTTGCATTTCCACAAAATGTGTGGCTTTTTTTAGGTGTCTAAGGAGGAGATATGTCTCAGAGAATGGTGCGTTGTTCAAAATTTGGAAGAGAAATGCCGGGGCTTTCCAAGCCTCCCTTTCCGGGAGAGATCGGAAAGCTTATATACGAAAATGTATCTGAAGAGGCTTGGAATATATGGAACAACGAAGTAAAGATTAAGGTGTTAAATGAATACCGCCTTAATATGGCAGACCCTAATGATTACGCAATGCTAAAAGAGCAGATGCTCGTGTTTCTTAACCTTAAAGAGGGAGACAATTTAGAAGTTGAAAATGAAGAGCGTGGCAAGGGTGGATAACGCCGCGCTTCTTTAAGGCTTTCCAATGTAGCTGTTGATAAAGCTGCGTAAAGAATCGGACATCCAATCCTTAGCGCCAATGACCTTTCCGACTATAAGGCCTGATTTGTCAATAAGATATGTAGTTGGAAGTACCTTAATGCCGTATTTAGAGCGGAGAGTGCCGTTTGGATCGTGAAGTATAGTAAAGGAATAAGATCTTCCTGCTAGATATCCCCGTAGATACTTAATACTGGCACGGTCTAGCGATATGGCTACCACCCGCAGATTCGCAGGATTTGCACTTTTTTGGAGCTTGTTTAGTGATGCGAGATCCTTCCTGCACCCCGCACACCATGTAGCCCAAAAGGCAAGGATTATTACCTGCCCCCGATTGTCTGATAACCTAAATATATTGCCGTTTATATCTCTAAGTATAAAGTCCGGGGCATAGATTGAACTTTTTGGGAGTATTACCTCATTTAAAGGATCAGGGCCTTTTACGATTTGACAGGAAAGTAAGGTGAAGAGAATAGCAAAAAACGCCGTTTTAAATAGCTGCTGCCTTTCTCTTTTCTTGTCTCTCATATCTTTAATCTACTTTTTATCATTTTTTCTGCAACTATACCTTATATTGTGAGAGGCTATAATCATGAAATTGGCCAATCCAGTCAATCATCCCAGTAAACGGCATATATGAGATTGGAGTTTACAACTTAAATTTCTGAATATTTTCTCTTTTATAGTGTATCTTTAAGTGTGTATTTTGTAGGAAATGGGGGAAGCTGAATTTGAAATGAAAGCGGAAAGTTTCAGTCAGATTTTCTCAGAGAATCAGAAGGAATGAAAAAAAGGCTGTTTTGGCGCCAACTGTTGTTAGCTGTTGCCTTCAGTTTTGTTGGCAGCTCAAGAGTCTTTGCGGCGACTTTGGAAGAATATCAACTTAAAGCCGCTTTTATCTTTAATTTCCTAAAATTTGCTAAGTTTCCCCAAGAATCTAGAAGTAACAGTTACAATGTATGTATTAAGGGGAATTCTGCGGTCTTTAATTCATTTAAGATAATTAAAAATAAAAAGGTAGGAGATAACATAGTTAACGTACTTATGATTCGCAATGAGGAGAGCTTGGCTGAATGCCATGTTCTCTATGTTCCGTCATTTAGAGATTACGCTGTACTTAAAAGAGTTTCTGCTGACAACGCACATATTCTTACAGTTGGAGAGGGAGAGGAGTTTTTAAGGGCTGGTGGCATATTGGGATTTTACTTTGAAAATAACAAAGTAAGGTTTGCAATTGATGTGAATAACTTAAAGGCTTCAGGGCTTGAGCTAAGCTCTAAGCTTTTAAGCCTTGCAAAGGTGGTGAATCGGTGATTGCGGATAAAGAGAATTTGCGAACAGTTTAACTCATGTGGAGGGTAATCATGTTGGGCAGGAAAGTTATAAGACATGGCGCATTTGCAATGCTTTGCATCTGCCAGTTGCTAGTGCCGAGCAGGGGCTTTTCCAGCCAGCCTGATCTGACTCAACTTGCCATAGAGGATCTGATGGATCTTGAGGTAAATATAGCGTCAAAAACACCTGAGCGTGTCAAAGATATACCCGCCGCTGTATATGTCATTAAAGGTGAAGATCTGAGGCGATCGGGCGTTACCTCCATACCGGAAGCTCTCAGAATGGTGCCGGGACTTGATGTAGGCAGAGTGAACTCCAATGTTTGGGCGATATCATCAAGGGGGTTTAGCGGGGTTTTTGCTAATAAGCTCTTGGTCCTTATAGATGGGCGCACTGTTTATACCCCGCTTTTTGCAGGCGTGTTTTGGGATGTTCAGGACGTTGTGCTTGAAGATGTTGACAGGATTGAGGTTATAAGAGGACCGGGCGCATCTATTTGGGGCGCAAACGCCGTAAACGGCGTGATCAATATCGTTACAAAATCAAGCAAAGACACTCAAGGCATGCTTGTGTCGGGGCTTGCTGGAAATGAGGAAGAGGGGACAGGAGTTGTTAGGTATGGAGGCAAGTTCGGAAGCGAGAGCTATTATAGGGTTTACGTAAAGTATCTTGAGAGAGATAGCTTTACTAGGAGAACAGATGAAGGCAGAGCCTTTGATGCGTGGGATCAGGCAAGATCCGGATTTAGGATCGATTCAAAATTGGACAAGAAATCCAGGCTTACATTGCAGGGGGATATCTATTCTGAGGATGCAGGACAAAAGCTTTTAAAACCCGAGTTTCAAGAGCCGTTTTTTTCCACAAAGTCTAAAACAGCCGATATTAGCGGCGGGAATATCATTGCAAGGCTTGAAAGAGATCTCTCTGGCACTTCAGATTTTTTTGTACAGGGCTTTTACGATAGGATTAACAGGAATGATAATGCGTTGGGGCAGGGAAGAGACACAGTCGATGTTGAATTTCGCTACCATAGCTCAGGGATAAACCGCCATGATATAGTTTGGGGCGGTGGGTACAGGCTTGTAAAAGATGAGCTAACACCTTCTGATTTTATCTCCTTTGATCCTAACGATAGAACCACCCATCTTTTTAATGCCTTTGTTCAGGATAGATATAGTGTTACGAACAAACTTTCTCTTACGGTAGGCACAAAACTGGAGAGAAACTCATATACAGGCTTTGAGATTCAGCCTACAGCTCGCGCATTATACAAGCTAAACGAGCAAAACTCCGTCTGGGCTTCAGTCTCAAGGGCTGTGAGGACTCCTGCTCGGTCAGGAGATGATCTGGATCTTTTGCTGACAGTCAAGCCGGGGACGCCTCCAACAGCAATAAGGTTGAAGGGCGATCGAGGCAGTGAATCTGATGTCTTGGTGGCTCTGGAGGGTGGGTATAGATATAATCACTCCCGCAGGTTGGGAGTTGATATAGCGTTCTTTTATAATTTTTATGATAATCTGCTTACCTATGAGGCCGCTGCTCCCGGATTTTCACTGTCTCCAATTCCCCATATTGAGGCTCCATTTATGGTTGATAACAAGGCTTCAGCGCATACCTATGGCGTTGAGCTTACCTTTCACTATCAGCCTGTGGAGATGTGGCATATACAGTTAAATTATACCAACTTTCAGATGGACTTAAACCTAGATGATGACAGCACTGACTTTACTTCTGCCACTAGTGAATCTGAAGATCCAGAACATATAGCTATGCTTAGATCGCTTCTGGATTTGGGGCGAGGGTTTGAATTTGATTCAATGCTCCGCTTTGTTGATGTGATCCCCGCATTTAATATCGATCCCTATTTTGAGCTTGATTTAAGGCTTGGCTGGAAGGTAAATGACAATTTTGAGCTCTCACTAGTCGGCCAGAATCTTCTTCACAGCAGCCATGAGGAATATATCGCTACCTTTGTCAATCTTGAACAGACAAAGGTACAGAGGGGGGGATATATAAAGGCTACTTGGAAATTTTAGCTAGTTGACCCTGAAAAACACTAAAACTTGCCTGGATTGCTGCGCTTTCAGGCTAAAAAGGAATATGGGATTTTGGACCGGTTTGATGCCCTTCCGCCTGAAATAAAATGACCTTTTCAGGGTCAACTAGCTAGAGGCTCCCATAACAACCTTTATCTCTACTTCTCCGTCGTAAGCATCGAGTTCAATATAGCCTTTTTCTAGCAGGTGACCATCAGCGTAAATCTCTTTAACGCCGGAGTTAACTCCATGTGGGTTGGAAAAAGTTATATTGAAAGAGGCTTTGTTCCTCTTATACTTTACTGAGAAAGAACGCCAATTTCCGGGGACTGACGGCTCGAAATAAAGTTTACCCTTCCTGATTTTTAAGCCTATTATATACTCTACGGCCACCCTGTATAACCATCCACATGAGCCTGTATACCAGCTCCACCCCGCTCTTCCAAGATGTGCTGGAGAAGAGTACACATCTCCGCATGTGACATAAGGCTCCCCCATATAAGTGCGTACCTGCTCCACCGTTTCCGTATGGGTTATGGGATTAACCATGTCAAAGAGCTCCATCGCCCTATCACTTTGCCCAAGCAATATAGAAGCAAGGATAACCCAAGCAGCAGCATGGGTGTACTGCCCGCCGTTTTCTCTTAGGCCAGGCAGATATCCCTTGATGTAGCCCGGTTCAAGGGGGGTATTATGAAATGGCGGATCCAACAGTTTTATAATGCGGGCTTTCCTGTCAACGAGATGCTCATAAACGCTTTCCATAGCTGTTTTTTGTCGAGCTTTATCTCCTGCTCCACTTATCACACTCCAGCTTTGTGATATCGAGTCGATCTTACACTCATCGCTTGCGGCACTTCCTACAGGAGTTCCATCATCAAAATATGCCCGCCTGTACCATTTTCCATCCCACCCGTTGGTTTCTAGAGCGTCTTTTAACTCTGAGGCTTTTTTCCTGAACTGCTCTGATCTATAGTTATCCTTCCGGAGGCGTGCAATTTCCTGAAATGACATAAGAACATGATAGAGAAACCAGCCTAGCCATACACTTTCTCCTTCTCCCAACACTCCTATTTTGTTCATGCCGTCATTCCAGTCCCCCGCTCCTATAAATGGAAGGCCGTGTTTTCCAAAGTGTAAAGCTCGGTCACAGCAGATAACACAGTGGTGATAAAGAGTTCCTTTGTGGGTAGACTCGTGGGGCACTATGTAGGCCTCTGATTGATACTCCTCAAGGTGTGGCCCCTCCAGGAATGGCACTTCTTCATCCAGTATTGAATCGTCTCCTGTGACGTCTAGATAGTGGCTTACCACAAATGGAAGCCATAGATAGTCGTCAGATATGCGTGTCCTTACCCCTTTTCCGCTTGGAGGATGCCACCAGTGCTGCACGTCACCCTCGACAAATTGGCGCGATGCAGCATATAAGATATGCTCACGAGCAAACTCAGGCTCTACATACATAAGAGCCATACAGTCTTGAAGTTGATCCCTAAAGCCGTAGGCACCTCCGGATTGGTAAAAGGCAGAGCGTCCAAAAAACCTGCAAGAGATATTTTGATATTGAAGCCAGCTATTAACCAGAATATCCAACGCCCTGTTAGGAGTTTGAATCTCGATAGAAGAACACCGCTGGTTCCAAAGTTTGGTAGTTTTATAGAACTCTGTGTCGCGCACATCAAGTGACTTATAGATGCGCGCTTTTTTTAGGGCCTCTGTAACGTTTTCAGCGCATCCTATAAAAAACAGTAGGTCTTTTTCTTCCTGCTCCTCAAGATCTAAAGATATCTTTAACACACCGCAACTGTCATATCCCCTTCCTTCCCTTCTTTTCAGCTCAACCAATCCGCTAAATACCCCTTTTATCATTAGTGCAGGAATGTTAATGCCTCGAGCATCTTCAAATACCTTTGGAGACTGCATAAGCCCGTTGATTCCAATGAATTCAGCCCGATCGGTCGTATATGAATCTATGGGCTCGCTGGATCCTATAAATACCGCCTTTCCTCCAAAGTCTTGACTGAAGTAATTTACCGCGGTTAGCACCTGTTCTTCCGGATAATATTCATTGTGTATAAGGCATGTTGTATCTTCCTTCAAAACGCCTAAAACCCAATCTATATATAGATATAGCTCTAGATGGCGTGATGACTCGTTATTGTTCCTTAGAGTTACTTTCCACCATTTAACCATCTCGTCCGTTGCGCCGGAGATAGTCAGGGTAGTTTCTATGCCACTTACCTCTGAGAGAAAACTTGTATAGCCCATTCCATGTTTTACATCGTGCTGAGTACTGCCGCCGGCAGGACATGGGGTCAGAGACCAATAATCCCCAGAGGATCCATCTCGCATGTAGATGCATTCCCCTACGGGATCTTCTACGGGATCATTAGACCACGGAGTTAGGCGGAACTCCCTGCTATTATATGCCCATGTATATCCTCCTCCTGATTCTGTTACAATGAATCCAAAATCCCGGTTTGAGATTACATTAGACCAGGGAAGGGGGGTATGCTCCCCTTCAAGCCTTATAAAGTATGATTTTCCCCTGTCAGCAAAGCCACCCAGCCCGTTAAAAAACTCCAGCTTTGGAAGCAGCCTTATGGACTCCAAGGACAATTCACGTTTTCGAGGTCGTGGAACTTCCTTTGACTCTTGGTATTCAACCTTAAATTCATCGATTTCAAGCTGTTTAGCAAGAGGCCCCTTTTCTCCGTAAAGCACCACTTTGGCTACTGATTCCAATAGGATTATTTCATCCTGAGAGAGCTGAGTAGAGGATCGGAGGAATATTCCTCCATGTTCTTCTATCCGTCCTCTCCCGTATCTCTTAATGTAAGAATCTAACTCATTTTGAAAGTCCTGCAGGTATCCCCCTTGGTATTCATTAAGGATAACAAGATCGAATTTAAGTCCTCTAGTCCTTAGATAATCATGGCACAGTATTGACTCTATGGCTAATTTCCTGTGTTCGGGAGCTGTAAGCTTTACAAGTACAATAGGGAAGTCTCCCGATATGCCAAATCTCCAAAGTGAAGATTGAGATAATTTACTTGCTGTTAGTGCATCTTCCCTTCCCCTCAATGAGTCTATGGGGAATAGCACAGCATTACCAACCTTTTGGAAGAGATGCGTTTGCGCAATGGTGAATTGATCATATCTCAACTCTACATTGCTGTAGCTCCATGCTAGCTCAAATGCCCTGTTTACCGATTGTATGTCGTGGTACCTTTCAAGCAATCGTGCAAGCTCCTCTTTCTCTTGGGCAATGCCTGTTATAAACGTGATGGATTCTGTTCCTCCTGGAGCAAGTTCTATAGGCACTCTGAGCGCCATTATAGGATCAAGCACCACCCCTTCATTTCCTGAAAGCTCCCGAAAATCGTCGAATGCTATAGGGTTTCCCGGGGTCCTCCCCCTTCCTATGAAAGAAAACCGTGAAGAATCAAAGGTGGTTTTTGCCCAAACAGTCTTCATAGAAACTTTGTGAAACATATAGAGCTTGCGCTCCTCTGAAAGCCTAGGCCTTCTCTTAAATGTGATTGCGTCAAACTCTGGCAGGAATTCTGTCTCAACAAACATCTTTGAGAAGGCGGGATGCGCTAAGTCTCCTTTGGCATCTCCAATTACAACTTCCCCGTAACTGGTAAATTCCAGATTCCTGCTTTTTGAGGAGAGATTAGTTGCAGTTACACGCCGTATCTCGACATTGTCTTCAGGCGATACAGTAATTTCCGTATGAAGGGTTACGCCGTGTTTCCTCTGCTTAAATTCTATCTTTTCAGGGTTGAAAATAGCCTCATAGTAGTCAGGATCCACCCGTAGTGGCTGATATGCGGCAGACCACAGCTTTCCGCTGTCAAGATCCCTTACATAAATATATATGCCATGGTTGTTTAGTGCTTTGTCCGGTCGCCACCTTGTAAGTGCTATGTCTTCACTGTAAAAGGTTGCTCCGCTTCCAGTATTATCTACAATGACGGAGAGCCGCTTATTGGAAATAATCCTTGTTCGAGGAATAGGAGTCAGAGGAGTAGAAATAATCTCTGCTCCTTCCGCCTTATCCTCTTCCGGTTCCCTCTCAAAATATGCTACTCCACCCGGATGGAGCGAGATAGCAGGAATTCTTAACGGGAACCTTTCCTGCAGAAGGCGTTCAACTGCCTTGATTGAGATATCCGAATGAAATCTCTCAACCAGTATGTCGTTGTTTAGAATATTGTTTATAGACGCAAGGCTCATGCCTTGGTGATGAGCCAGAAACGATCTTACAATATGCTTCTTTTCCCCTTTTTTTAACCGTGAAGGGGTGTAATCACACGCTTCAAAGAAGCCGTATCTTCCCCTAAGCCCCTCTTTTTCTAGCACTGATATATTGTTGTATGCATTTTCAAAATCTATCATTAGCGCTAGCATGGTTGAATACGGCGAAATAACAAGCCCCTCTCCCAATCCTCGCTTTAGTCCTAGTTCGGGAATGCCGAATGCCTTGTATTGATAGGCTTGGTTAAAGTCAACACCCGCATATCCTGATTCGGACATTCCCCACGGTATCCCTTTGCTGCGGCAGTATTGCCTCTGGGTTTTTACTGCAACCTTCATACTTTCAGAAAGCAGTGTTTCCGGAAAGTCTTTGAGGACGAGCCGCGGCATAAGATATTCAAACATAGTGCCGCTCCATGATATGAGCGCTTTTCCCCTGAACCCTTCTGCTAGCGATCTGCCTAGCCTAAACCAATGCTCTGCTGGAACTTCCCCTCGGGCGATAGCAAGGAGACTGGTAATTCTGGCTTCAGATGCAAGCAAGTCGTAGCCAGCGCTGTCTGGTTTGGCGTTGTCGACAGAATAGCCTATGGAAAAGTGAAATTTGTCTTCGTTATAAAGAAATGCAAAATCAACTTCGTTTTCAATTTTGGAGATCTGCTCAACAGACTTTTTGCAGCCGCCTATAAGCTCAATAATAAAGGATCTTCCCGATTCGCAATCTTTTGCCGCTTTTTCGAGTAAAGCGGTTATAGCTTTATCTTCCGGTCTGTCTAGTTTGTTCATGGTCTGCTCCACGATGGCTTTTAAGCCGTCCAGAGCAAAAAGAAGGTTGTGGTAGGTAGGAAGCCAGGGGTTCACCCTTTCTCTCCAGGCAAGGAGTTGACTCGATAGATCGTGTTTTTCGCCAAGTTCAAACAATATCTTTTGAGGCAGAGAGAACGCTTCAATTATGCATTTTGGCAGAAAGAGTTCATCAATTTGCTTTCTGAAAGCATCTACTGTATGGCGGTGGCGCTGAAAGTTATTTCCAACTTCTTCTAGTGCATCAAACAGTGTATAAATTTCTCTTCCTACCTTTACAGTATCTTCAATAGTTATCTTAGTATTTTGTGCGATGGGGCGAAGTCGGAGGACTTCCAATGCGCGTTCAACTTCTTGTAGAGAAGTCTTACCGAGCTTCTCTTTTAATGCGATCAATTCTTTGTGGATATTTCTGATGTGAAAACCGGTTAGCGCGGGAGTATCATCTATTGCCGCTAGAGCCTGCCTTAGCGTTATTAGATAGCTTACAAAGTTCCCGCTATCTACTGATGAAATATATTTTGGAGGCAGGGGAGAGAGAGTTTTTACATCATACCAATTGTACAGATGGCCTCGGAACTTCTCCATCCTTTCTATTGTGGCAAGGATATGCTTGATTCTGTTATAAGCTGAGTGCGGGGCGATAAATCCGAGATCTGAAGCGGAAATAACAGCCATGAGAGACAGCCCTATATTTGTGGGAGAGGTGCGATAGGCGACAGTTTCCTTCGGATCTAGTTGGATGTTGTCCACAATAAGGTAGTTAGTTTCAGGGCAAATGAATTCGTCGAAAAACCTCCAAGTGTCAAAAGCAATCTCAAGGAGTGTTTCTTCCTGGTGAGGGGATACCGTGTATTTCCTGTTTCTTTTTGGCTTGCTTGCTATAAAAGCTAGTGATGGGCTTAAAATCCAAAGCGAGCCAAAGAATGCCCTAAGGAAAATGTTGCTGTCCCAATCAGATGCGGCAAGCGCTGCAAGTACAATGGCCAACGCCGGAAGCATCATCCTATGGTAAGACCATAGTGTATTTGAAAGCTGCTGTTCTGATTGAGCTGCTGTTTGCCACTCAAGAAGTTTTCGTTTTGATATGGTAAGGCGGTATAATGTAACTGAGATTGCGTGAAGCATAAGCAGTGCTTGGTGGGGGAGGACAGCCACAGTAAAAAGGGCTTGAAGAGAAGTCTTAAAGAGATCGCTTCCTATGCCCTTTGCATAGGCGGTTATAGAAAGCCCAACAGGAGGAGCCATCACCGTGTTGGCGATTTGGGCATAAACTGGAAATGTTAGGATTATTAGCACTATTAAACTCCAGTAAAGCGATATATCCGAGAGCCATATCCAAGAGATTAAAATGGAGAGAAAGGCAAGAGGGGCTACAAGGCTTCGCCTTAAATTGTCAAATATCTTCCACCTACCTATCGCTGAAAAGGGATTTATGTACGGCTTTCTGGAGGCATCTGGCACCCTCCTTTTTAGCCAAGGGATTAACTGCCAGTCACCGCGCACCCATCTGTGGTAGCGCTTGGCATACACAACATACCTTGAGGGAAAATCGTCTGTAAGTTCTATGTCAGAGGCAAAGGCAACACGCGCAAAAAGCCCTTCGAACATATCGTGGCTTAAGAGCGATTGTTCAGGCACCCTATTATGCAGCGCTCTCTCAAATGCCCTTACATTGTATATGCCCTTTCCCAAGTAATAGCTTTCGTCAAAGATATCCTGCGAGACCTCAGATACCTTTGATGTGTATGGATCTAATCCTGCATATCCCGAGAAAAACCAAGCAAACCATGAGGCTGTTCCACTGCTGATTTCTACGCTTACCCTTGGCTGTATGATTCCATATCCCGCGACAACCCTTCCTGTTTCCGGATCAAATTCAGGCTGGTTGAGCGGGTGGGCTATGGCTCCAATCAACTGCTTGGCGGTATTAATAGGAAGGGATGTGTCTGCATCTAGTGTGATGACATATTTTACAGATTGTAGCTCTTCTTTAAGCTCTCTGGTTAGGTTTAAAAAAGTCGTACTCTCCGCTTCTCCACAAATTATTCTGTTAAATTCGGTTAATTTCCCCCTTTTCCTCTCCCATCCCAAGTATTCTCCTTCACTTTCGTGCCATACACGCCTTCTTACCAACACAAATATCTGGTGTGGAGCGCATGAATGCTTTTCTCTCAATGCGCTTACCAGTTCTTCAGCGTACTTGATAAGCGGCTCATCTTCAGGAAGAGTTTCGGTATTCGAAGAGTGTAGATCCAGCAATAGGCCAAATAGGATAGAGTCATCCCTATTTGCTACAAAGCGTACCTCAAGGGAGTCGACAAGCTTTTCAATAACATCTTTGCTTTCCAAAATGCCGTGCACAACCACCGCTGTTTTCATCTCTGTTGGGACACCGTCTTTAAGATCAAGCTTGGGAAGGAAAAAGGGAGGCACGTTGTTTGAGACTACCCAATTAACAATGTTTATAGCCAGGTCTGACACGGGTATTGCCATAAGTAGAAGGCTTAAAAGAGCCCAGAACTCTCCGTAGTAAAGGAATGCGTATCTACATAGTGGAAGAATAATAAGAAGCGTAATGCACAGGATGGCGCAGATATATATGGGAAATGCATAGGCATGGGAGATGCGCCCTATTTTTTCCTTGAAAGAAGGCTTGTATCCTATCTCCTGCTCGAAGTAATGTTTGCCTTCTCCAATAAGGTAATATCCTACATGCCTTTTCTTATCAGTTTCACCTTTATCGGATAGGTTGGAGGAGCAGGCTTCGAGGATCTTTTCTGCAATTGCGACTTCGGAAATACCTGTTTTTTTGGAATACTTTTCGATTACATCCCGATATCTGTCGTGGGTTTCAAAATCACAGAGTGAGTACCATTCTGAAGGATCAAGCCTGAGCACAGCGTCAACTCTGCTGTTTGCCTCAAACCATTTCTTCCAATCTTCCCGGGAGACTCTTTTAAGGGAAGTGACAGTGTTTCCTATGGAGATTCTATTGGCAGCTTGAGATCTGTGCTCTTCAGCTATGGAGGCATTGAGATCTTGTCCACTCTCTCTTAGCCTCTGCTCAAACCACTCAAGTGCTAAAGATCCGCGATCGCCGAGCATTCTAAGCTTTTTAGCTATATATGCAGCCTCTGTTGTGGAAAAGGAATCTTTCTGGCTGAATTCATTTACAAAAAGGATCATAATGTCGCTTGATTTAATATTTTTATCCTTTTCGATCTTTGACATAGCGGAGTCGATGCGCTCCTGTTCGCTCTTTTCTTTTAGGGCGACTTCCGAAAGCCTCCGCAGGTTTTCCAGCAGTGCAAAGCGAAGCATAATAGGAAAAGCCCAGAGCTCTCCTATAGATAGGGGCTCGTTGGACTGGTATGCCTGTATGAAATTGGTGATTGAATCTGGGTCAACTACACTATCTGTGTGAGAGAGATATTCCACTGCCAAAAAATAAACCCTCAAAAATCCTTCGAAAGGGCCTTCTTTGATAAGCGGCAGGGATCTGTAAAATCCCCTTGGAAAAAGAACTTTTATATCCCTTACATGTTGGTCGATTATGTGGTAGTTGTCTAAGAGCCATTCCCCCCCCGGAGTAAGCGGCTCATCGTTTCTGGCATATTCTCTGAGAACGTTATAGGTTTGATCTATGACCTTAACGTTTTGTGTAAAGCGGCGGTAAATGTTGACAGCTTTCCACCTGCTAAACGGCACAGTTTTATATTGCTCTGCTATTGAGAGGGCTCTTAATATAAGGCCGTCTTGCGAGAGTAGATCCTGACGGAGAGGTTTTTCAACTGTATATGGTCCGCTTCCATTTCTTTTCTCGTCGTAGGGGGGGTGAAAGGAGGATTGATAAGAGCTGGTCCACTGTAAAAACATATCTTTGCCTATTGTAATCTTATTTTGCGGGTACAAAAGCAACTATAGCTAAAGATACCATATAGGTTTCTTTGATAAAGCCCGGAATTTTCTTATATTTGATTGAAATTATAGGGAAATAATATAAAGGATGCTACCCTCCAATAGAGGTTTTCTT
>RFKT01000270.1 GCA_003694225.1 Candidatus Dadabacteria bacterium | reverse complement strand
GATATACTCCATTTCTATCTTAGGATACAACTTTCTTCCACTATTTGCACATAAAAATATGCAAATAATGTATATTTTTATGTGCAATAAAAAAGGACACCCAAAAAGTTTAACTGTAAATTCATGGTGTTATGAGCAAAAAAAGATCTCCAAATCCTTTTTATTTTAGAAGCAAAGTGCCTCTAAAGGCCGATATGTGTGTGTAGGGTTGGTCTATTACAATTTGGGCGTAGAGAGGTTTGCTTTCTACGGTTAAATTTAAGGATGGCCACCCCGTATAAGAGAAACGATAAAAGCGGCAATGTATTGGTAGAGTTTGCCTTTGCCATGCCCCTTTTATTAGCCCTTTTTGCCGGGTTAGTAGAGCTCGGCTCCCTTTTGGCACAGTATCTTTGGATTCAACAGGTATCATATAACGCTGCCTTTGTAGCAAGCGGCCTTTTAGGGGGGGATAGCTCTGGAGATCCAAGTGAAATTGTAAACACCCTATATAAAATCCATAACAGTGATAACAGGATGTACTCTCAATATTACTTAAACTCAGTCTTTAATCCTGCTTCTGATACAGTCACTGTGGAGCTTAAGGCTCGGATGAATCCTATGACAGGGATAACACCGTTTGCGGCAGGCAGATTTCATTTAGATATCGGAACCCTTTCCTCAAGCCCCGCTTTTGATCTAAATTCATCTGGCGGCACAAGTAAGAGATTTGCAAATTCGGGCAATTACTATGATTGTGATGGAAGTCCTTTAGCTACGCCGCCTGTAAGCTGTCCATAAAGGAGATATGGTAGGGGATAAATCAGGTATGATAATAAAATGTGGCGGAGAGAGAGGAGCCGCCCTATTTATCTTTTCCCTTTTCTTGGGAATTATTTTAGGGGTTGCGGCGCTAGTGTTTGGGATGGGTTTTTTGCTATCAAGCCATTCAAGGGTTCAAAACCTAAGCAATCTTGTTGCGCTGGGTGTACTGGAAGAGGTGATAAAAGATCAAAGTGATGCAAATGCTGAAAGCAGAGCGAACGAAATCGCTGGCTATAATAAGGTTATAGGAGCAAACTCCTTTGACGGAATATGTGCGGGTAGCCAAGGGTGTAGAGGAGGGAGGATCGAGTACGGAATCTGGCACTATCAAGACCCCGACGGCACAGGCCCTCTAGATCCATGTGGCGCGCTTGGAAAAAGTTACCCATGTTTTGAGCCGACACCTTCTTTTATAAGCGGCACTGTAAACAGTGTAAGGGCGACTATAAGAAATAAACCCCGCTCTAATCCTATAATTGTGCCTTTTGGGGGATTGTTTGGGATGAGGGGGGGGCGGGTTGAAAGGTCTGCTATCGCTACTGTGGCAGGGCAGTGCACCCTCTTTCTCCAAGATGTATCGGCCTCTGTAACGTTTGATACCCATCTTCAAGATGGAACAGGGAAGGAGGCTCTCTATGTTTTCCCTGACTCTGTGCTTTCTGCAACCTGTCCATCTTCTGACCCAGCTGAAGATATCTGGTGTAATATGCGAAAGAGACGGCCTGTGGGCAGTATACCGGATCCTCAGGTCCACTATAAGAGTGATTATGTGCTGCACGATACAGTTTTATCTTCGAGCCAAGTTCTGGTTGATTCATACGTTGATGCGGTAAGGGGTTTATATATCGGGCCTCAGCCATATACCACTTTGTTTTTAGCGTCGAACCTAGCTTCAAGGAGGCTTAAGGAGCGGTCGGTAGGAAGCTTTTGGAGAGCTGCCGCATTTGATACTGCTGCAAGAGGGTGGTTTCCGGAGTCAGATTTTGCGCCTGAGGCGGGACCTATTATAAATATAACAAACATAAACAATCGCGGTACTTATAACGCCGATGGAAGTCCAGTTACAGATGAACTCCACCCAAATGTTATTGACCTTGGATGGATACCGTCACTTGACCGACCGGTTACCGATGCCACAAATATTATAGCGGCTTTTGAGCAGGCCATACTCGCTTTTAAAAATAGCGCTGTATGCCCATCTAGTTATAAAAAAGTAGTGGTATTGGCTACAGATGGGATAGGAAACTGTTATAAGTATAGAGGCATGTATATATGTCCTGTAGCTGGTGGACAAGATAGTTATGATTATTTTCTGCGATTTAAATACCAGCTGGAAAACACAGTTATTCCACAGCTAAAGAGTGAAGATATTAGTGTTGTTGTCCTCTTTTCTGGAAGTCACTCTGATCCCCACTTTATAAATATTTTAGCTCCCCAAGGGTTTAACACAAAAACAGGCTCTGCATATCTGAGTTTGGATGAGGCGTATGCTCTTGGGTATACAGAAAACGATCTTTTTCTTTCGGATTTAGAGATTGATTCACAATCGGAATACAATACCTGGTGCTCGGACCCGTCAAATTGTCCTACTTCTAAGGGCTGCTCAAGCCTTTATTGTAAAAACGGATATGTGCTTAATAATCTCTCAAGGGATGTTGCGTTTAGGGAAGCGGCCACCGTTATGTCTAAGCTTGCAAGGGAGACAGGAGGGGTTTTCTGCCCGCTTCTTCCCACTGATCCGAACCCTTCTCACTATATCGACAATCCCAACGATCCTTCAGCTCCAAAGGTGTTGGATGATGCATATAGGAAGGAAGGAAAGCCACAGCGGTATGCGATAGAGATGCTCTTTCCGCAGCAGCAGGCTTTTGACTGCATCAAGCGGGTGTTTCAGACTAAATATGTGCTGGTAGAGGAGGAGTAAGGTAGAGTCTATAGCGATCGCCAAAGCAAAAGATTGGCACGCAAATCCTATAAAACCCTAACCCCTTGCGAAGCTTGAAAAAAAGTTACCCCGTACCTTTTCGGAGTAGCCCCGCACCTTCACTCTGACTTTGCGAAAGTAACCCCGTACCATTTGCGCCTCGATAGCCAACCTTTTGCTTTTCTTGCAGAAAGTTACCCCGTACCTTCCCGAAGTAGCCCCGCACCATTCCCTATATAGGGCACAGGAGAGAAGAGGGGCGGGCGCTGCCTATGGAAATTAGTGCATGTAAGTTAGTACCTGTAATGGTCGGGCTTGTAAGGACCTTCAATCGGTACACCTATATATTCCGCCTGCTCAGGGGTGAGCTTAGTGAGGTTTACGCCGAGCTTCTTTAGATGAAGCCTCGCCACCTTTTCATCCAGAATCTTAGGGAGTACATAGACCTTGTTTTCGTACTTTCCCGGATTTGTAAAGAGCTCTATCTGAGCTAGCACCTGATTGGTAAAGGAGTTTGACATCACAAAGCTCGGATGCCCCGTGGCACATCCAAGGTTTACAAGCCGCCCCCTCGCAAGCACTATAAGGGATTTTCCATCTGGCATAATAAACTTGTCTACTTGAGGCTTGATGTTTATCTCTTTGACATCTTTGTTCTGGACAAGCCAACTAACTTCAATTTCATGGTCAAAGTGGCCGATATTGCAAAGAATTGCTTCATCCTTCATTAACGGAAAATGGTTGCGGTTTATGACATTTAAGTTTCCCGTGGCCGTAACAAATATGTCGGCTATAGGAGCTGCCTGCTCCATTGTTACAACCTCATACCCCTCCATTGCGGCTTGAAGCGCGCATATAGGGTCTATCTCCGTGATAAGCACTCTGGCGCCGAAGTTTCTCATAGACTGAGCACACCCTTTCCCCACATCGCCATAGCCGGCAACACACACAACTTTACCCGCAACCATTACATCTGTCGCTCGTTTTATTCCGTCGGCAAGCGATTCCCTGCACCCGTAGAGATTGTCAAATTTTGATTTTGTTACAGAGTCATTAACGTTTATAGCCGGCACAGGTAGGGTGCCCGCCTCTTCTCTCTGATAAAGCCTGTGCACACCTGTTGTGGTCTCTTCCGTAACACCCCTTATC
>RFKT01000035.1 GCA_003694225.1 Candidatus Dadabacteria bacterium | reverse complement strand
GGGTATGCCCCGCATTATTCCCCCCCTGAAACCTAACAACATAATCAGCACCACACGTAAGGTAATCTACCAACTTCCCCTTTCCCTCATCTCCCCACTGAGCTCCTATCACTGCAAGAGTTGGCATATGAAGCCTCCATTTAAAATTAAAAATTCACTAATAATGACCACTTATCATTGAGCTTACCCAACAAACCAGCTACATTTCCACTTTCATTGGTTGAGTAAAACGCAAACTTCTGCCCACTTTTCTCTAGCTCAGATAGCCTACGCTTAGATTTCACTAAAACATCCTGCCTTCCGCTCCTTAAAAGCTCACATTCCCTATCTCCAAACACGGCTCTCTTGTAGTTCGGTAGCAAAACATCAACGGGCAAGATCTTGTCCCTGCCTATTTCATCCAAAGGCACACAGCTACACTCATGAAATGGAGACGAATAGGTTCTTCGAATAGAAGCTACACAACATCCAACGCCTAACCTCTCGCCTAAATCTCTTGCTATAGCCCTGACATAGGTGCCTTTTCCACAGGAAACCGACATCTTATATAGATATGGGTTATCCGTAGGCGTCACAAAAAGTTCATATATCTTGACACGCCTAGCGTTTATCTCAAATGACTCGCCACGCCGATGAAGACTATAGGCGCGCTTACCTCCTACCTTTACCGCACTTACTTTAGGAGGGACCTGCCATATCTCACCACAAAAATCGCTTAGGCATTGCTCAACTTCTTCATACGTTGGGCTACGACCGCTTTCTTCGATGAGCTCACCCCATATATCATCCGTATCAGTTTTGATTCCAAATCTTATTAAGCATTCATATCTCTTAATGCCGTTTTCTACCAAGAATGCAAGCCTAGTAGCCTGATTCAACAAACATACTAATACCCCTGTCGCATTTGGATCTAATGTACCACCGTGACCAACCTTCTTTACCGCGAGTTTTTTGCGAATCTGCCTCACCACATCAAAAGATGAGAGATACTTAGGCTTGTCAACAACCACAACACCGGGACTATTGAAACCGCCAAAATTCTGCCTAGATGTCATTACTTCCTCGCTAAACTCAGCAAGTTATCTCTTTTTGAAGCTTCTCTCTTAACTTTGCTTGAAGCTCATCAAGGGCAAGTGACGACCTGAAAGCCGCGGCCGCTTTATGGCCACCTCCTCCAAAGCAAGTCGCAATTTTACTGAGATCATGCTTTGTATCGCTGGAGCGCAGGCTAACCCTCCAAAGACCCTCGTCCTGCTTATAAAGCACTGATATATCTACATTTTCTATATTTCTCCCCTCCTCCACTAAGCCTTCAACATCATCCAATGAAGCCCCATATCTATCTAGCATTTCTTTGCTTACAACAAGCTCAGCCACCTTGCCGTCAAACTGAAATTGCACATTGCCCAAGGCCTCTGCCCAGAGCTTAACTGATGCCAAGCTCTTAGATTCATATACATTGCGGCAGATCTCAGATAAATCCGCTCCTTTCTCCATTAAGTCAGCCGCTGCCCTAAATGTTGTAGGATCTGTATTGGGGAACCTAAAAGATCCTGTATCCGTTGTAAGCCCAACAAGAAGGCACGTGGCAATATCAGGTGTTATCTCAACTCCAAGTGCATCAATAAGATTATAGGCAATGATGGATGTAGAGCTTGCAGTCGGATCTACCAAGTTAAAAGAACCAAATTGCTCATTAGAGTGGTGGTGGTCAATATTTACTATATCTAACCCATTAGCAAATTCAACAAATGACTCGCCTATCCTCTCTAACTCACCACAATCACATACAATACAGCAATCAAAGCTATCGCTGGATAGAGATTGCTGAAACTCCTCAGCCCCCGACAGAAAATAGAACCGTTTTGGTATCTTACTCTGATTAAAAAGAGCCACATCTACACCTAGTGCCTTTAATGCAAGCCTAAGCGCTAATGACGCCCCAACAGCATCCCCATCAGGATTGTAATGGCAAAGAATCGCTACTTTCTGCTGATTTTTTAAGAAATGCGCTACTTTCCTAAAATCCTCCGATGGTATCATGACTAACCTTAAGCTCCTTATAGGAAAAATGAAATTATTCTTTTAACACCCCAACCTTCTTTAAGAGTTTTACAGTCTCTTCCTGCAGATCAAGAGTATCATCATAGTAAAACCTAAGCTCAGGCACGAACTTCATCTTTAGCTCACTGCCTATAGCACGTTTTAGGACGCCAGTAGCGCTCGCAAGGCCATCCTCGATCTCATCAATGCGCTTTTTCCCATCAGTCGCTGTCCAATAGATCTTTGCCAACCGAAGATCTCCCGACAGATGGACAGATGTGACAGTAATCATATTGATTCTAGGATCTGATAGCCTCAAAAGCCGGGTTGCTATAGTAGATCTAATCTGCTCGGCAATCTTATAAACTCTCCTCTGCCTTGCCATCGCATCTATCACCTCAAAATTCATTATTTCAGTGTTGGGGCTACCTCTTCAATTTCATATACCTCAAATATATCGCCTACCTTGATATCATTGTAATTTTCAAGGCCGATTCCGCACTCATATCCGCTCTGAACCTCTCTGGCATCATCCTTAAATCTTTTTAGGCTGCTCATCTTGCCGTCAAAAACGACCTTATTATCCCGCAGAATCCTTACAAAAGCGCCCCTTTTTACTATTCCATCTGTAACATAACATCCTGCAATAGTGCCAACCTTCGGTATAACAAATGTCTCCCGCACCTCCACATGGCCTATAATGCTTTCCTTCTTGATAGGCTCAAGTAGCCCGGCCAAAGCCTTTTTGACATCATCTACTAAATCATAGATTACATTGTAATACCTTATCTGAACTCCCAATGAATCCGCATCCCTAGCTGCCCTCGGCTCAGCCCTGACATTAAACCCTATAATTATCGCCTTTGATGCCTGAGCTAACTTAACATCACCCTCAGTGATACCACCTACACCTGAACTAATCACTTTTACTCTAACCTTCTCATACACAAGCTTTTCTACAGAGCTTCTAACAGCTTCAACACTGCCTTGAACATCGCCTTTAATAATAATATTAAGCTCAGCGATATTCTCCTCTGCAGCTCGTTTTGCAAACTCCTCCAACGTTATAGGACCTCCTCCAGCAGCAAGAAGCTCTTTTTTCTGCTTTTTCTGAGCACGCACAGAAGCTACCTGCTTTGCTTTAACGTCACTTTCAACTACATAAAAATCATCTCCAGCCTCTGCTATCCCATTAAGCCCTGTAATCTCCACGGGTACAGAGGGCCCAGCCTCTTTTAACGAGATTCCATTCTCATCTACCATTGATCTCACACGACCGCTCTCCGCCCCTACAACAAAGGGATCTCCGATGCGAAGGGTACCCGACTGGACTAAAATGGTAGCTACTAAACCCTTCCTTCTATCTTGCCGGGACTCAATGACTGTACCTTTTGCCCGCCTCTCGGGATCCGCCTTTAATTCCATCACCTCCGCCTGAAGAAGCACTCCCTCAAGAAGCTCAGTTATCCCTTGACCTTTAATAGCAGAAACGTTGAAAAACATCGTTTGGCCGCCCCACTCCTCTGGCTGAAGTCCCAATTCTGCCAATTGCTTCTTAACTACTTCTGGATTCGCCCCTTCCTTATCTATTTTATTAACTGCTACAATGATCGGAACATCAGCAGCCTTAGCATGATCTATTGCCTCTCTCGTCTGGGGCATAACCCCGTCATCAGCAGCTACTACAAGTATTACTATGTCAGTTACCTGAGCACCTCTAGCTCGCATGGCTGTAAACGCCTCATGCCCTGGGGTATCAATAAATGTTATTGTGTTTTTATCGTC
>RFKT01000269.1 GCA_003694225.1 Candidatus Dadabacteria bacterium | reverse complement strand
GTTGTAAAGTGAAGGATGTGAAATATCACAAAGAAAAATAAAAACACCCCGCCTACTAGCATTGTGCGCGCGGCTACAGTTGACGCCCTGTAATCAAAGATCCTGTATTTTATGGGCTTGCTTTCGAGATTTCTTGATTTTAATTTTA
The DNA here is from genome assembly GCA_003694225.1 of Candidatus Dadabacteria bacterium. Lineage (GTDB taxonomy): Bacteria > Bdellovibrionota_C > UBA2361 > UBA2361 > J135 > J135. Next base: position 2,363 of record RFKT01000269.1, on the reverse strand, counting down.
CGGCAGCTTCTACATGGAGTAACAGCGAGAGCAGGAGCACAATTCTTACTCCCCAAAGCACACCTCCGTGCCCAAAGAGATGCTCTCCCATCTCCCTTAGGTACCTCGCGTAAATGTCAAGCATAGGGACTCCATTTATTTCCCCTCCAAATGCCTTCAAATTGCCCACCATATGCATAACTACAAAGCCGTAAAGGATAAGCCCCGTTACAGCCATCTGTGCCTTTAGCGCTATAGTTGAAGAAAGTAGAGATCTCTTACAGCTAGATGAACAGCAGGTCATTTTAACACCTCCTTCATAGTTTTCCCTATCTCAGCTGGCGATCGTGTGGTTATAACCCCTCCATCCTCGAGGGCCTTGTATTTGCCTTCTGCTGTGCCGCTTTTTCCGCTTACGATAGCTCCTGCATGCCCCATCGTTCTTCCCTTAGGGGCGGTAATCCCCGCTATAAAGGCTACAACAGGCTTTTTCATATTATCCTTTATCCACTGGGCGGCTTCTTCTTCAGCGCTTCCTCCAATCTCTCCTATCATAACAACAGCATCAGTATCCGGGTCTTTGTTAAAAAGATCCAAGCAATCAATAAAGTTTGTGCCGTTAAGCGGATCTCCACCTATGCCTATGCAGGTTGACTGACCTATGCCTAGCCTTGTGAGCTGATCGACCGCCTCATATGTAAGGGTACCGCTTCTTGACACCACCCCTACCCTTCCGGGCTTGTGGATCGCGCCCGGCATTATGCCGATCTTACACTCTCCCGGGGTGATTATTCCCGGACAGTTAGGCCCTATAAGCCTCGTTTTTTTGTCTGAGAGATAGGTTTTTACCTTTAACATATCGAGCACAGGTATGCCTTCTGTGATGCATACCACTAAGTCAAGCTCCGCATCCACAGCCTCCATAATGGCATCAGCCGCAAACGGTGGGGGGACATAAATAACAGATGCTGTAGCCCCTGTGGCCTCCTTTGCCTCCCTTACTGTATTAAAGAGAGGGATGCCATCAAACTCTTGTCCGCCTTTTCCGGGGCCAACCCCTGCTACCATCTTAGTTCCATACTCAACACATGCTCGGGTATGAAAGGATCCGGTTTTTCCCGTCATACCCTGAGTTATTACCTTTGTTTCTTTGTTAACCAATATGCTCATAGCATCTTTCCTATGTCTTAAAAGACCATCTTATAGTGTTACCTTACAAGCTCACATATCTTTTGGGCAGCTTCATCCATGCTTTCAGCAGGGATAATTTTAAGGCCGGATTCAGATAGGATCTTTCTTCCGATATCTACGTTTGTTCCTTGAAGTCTTACTACCAGAGGAACCTCAATTGAAAGATCCTTTTCCGCGGCAACTACACCCTCCGCAATCACATCGCATCTCATGATTCCACCAAATATATTGATCAATATCCCTTTGACAGCCTTGTCAGCAAGGATTATCTTAAAGGCTTCTTCCACTTTTTCCTTTGTAGCCCCTCCTCCGACATCGAGGAAATTTGCCGGCATCTCGCCGTAGGATTTTATTATATCCATTGTAGCCATTGCGAGCCCCGCTCCGTTCACCATACAGCCGATTGTGCCATCAAGGGCTATATAGCTAAGCCCCAGCCTTGCTGCTATAAGCTCTCTCTCATCGATTTCGTCGTAATCCCTTAAAGCTTCTATATCTTTGTGGCGAAAGAGGGCGTTGTTGTCTGCCGAACACTTGGCATCTAAAACAACAAACTCCCCGTCCGATGTCAGAACAAGGGGGTTTACCTCTAGGAGTGATAGGTCTTTTTCTATAAACATCCTGAAACACCCCTGAAGCACCTTTTGGAGCTTTCTTACTTGGTCAAGATTCAAGTTGAGAAAAAATCCCGCTCTCATACAGTGAAATGGGTGGAGACCTATCTTCGGATCTATCCTCAGGGTTAGGATCTTATCGGGCGATTTATCGGCAACCTCCTCAATCTCCATTCCCCCTTCCGGAGATATTATCATAGAGATACAGCAACAAGCCCGGTCTACCAAAAAGCTTAAATAAAATTCCTTTGCTATATCACACCCGCCTTCGACATATACTTTAGATACTAACTTTCCCTTCTTTCCCGTCTGGGGAGTTACAAGCCTCATGCCTAGTATCTCTTCGGCGCACCTTCTTACCTCTTCAGGGGATCTGGCAAGCTTTACACCTCCCGCTTTTCCCCTGCCCCCTGCATGGACCTGCGCTTTTACTACCCAAAGCTCTCCCCCTATCACATCAGCAGCCGCTTGGGCTTCTTTTGGTGTATAACATAGCCTTCCATCCAATACTGGAAGGGCATATTGCCTCATCAGAGCCTTTGACTGGTATTCATGAAGGTTCATAACTTTTCCTTATAC
>RFKT01000268.1 GCA_003694225.1 Candidatus Dadabacteria bacterium | reverse complement strand
AATATAGGGCGGTATCGGCATTACTCCAGCCTCTTCCAAAGCCTCAGATAGGCCGCGTTTGGAACTTAATTCCAGCAACACCTTCTTTTCATCAACCCTTTTAATTATGCGTCCTTTAAGATCACCTCTAAAAACTAAATCTCGCCCTTCCCTGAGTTTTTTCATAGGCCTTCCGAGCGCTACATACACCCTCCTTGTGTTGTCTATCTCTTTTACGACATCTAAGAGCAGCACCTCGGCTTTGCCCCCATCACCAAACACTCCGAAAAGCCTTGCCTTTACAACTTTAGTATCGTTGAACACAACGATATCGCTCTGAGATAGATATGAGCTTATATCGAGAAATACACTATCCTTAAACGCGCGCCCCTTCCGCTCCACCACCAACATCTTCGCCTGATGGTACGGCTTAACTGGGCGCTGCGCTATTAACTCCTTTGGCAGATTGTATGAGAAAGGATTCAAGCCTCTCTTTTCCTGATAATATCAAGGAGATCCAAAGGCAATGGAAACACGATGGTTGAATTATGCTCTGTACCTATTGATCTTAGTGTATCCAGATACCTGAGCTGAACCGCTATCGGCTCTTCTGACATTATCTGTGCCGCTTCCCGAAGCTTTCCAGCAGCCTGAAGCTCTCCCTCTGCCTGAATCACCTTTGCCCTTCTGTCCCTCTCCGCTTCCGCCTGTTTTGCCATAGCGCGCTGCATCTCCTGCGGAAGATCAATGTGCTTGATTTCAACCAGTGACACCTTAATGCCCCAAGGATCTGTCTGTGAATCTATAATCTCCTGAATTCGCTGGTTTAACTCCTCCCTTTTTTGCAGCAGATCGTCTAAGGACGCTTCACCGCATACACTCCTCAATGTTGTCTGCGCCAACTGGCTTGTGCCGTATAGGTAATTTTCTATCTGAACCACAGCCTTTGAAGGATCCATAACCCTGAAATAGAGCACAGCATTTACCTTAATTGATATATTATCCTTAGTTATTACATCTTGAGTGGGTATATCCATAGTTACAGTTCTCTGATCAATCCTCACTAACTTATCCACAAATGGAATAATAAAAACCAAACCAGGCCCTTTGGCTCCTTTAAGCCTTCCAAGCCTAAACACTACGCCCCGTTCATATTCCTTAAGGATATAAACACTCAGCTTAAGGAAAATTGCTACTATTACAATTAACGGAATTAAAGGCATCTTCTGTCTCCTATAAAAATTGACCTTTTAAAAATTACTGCTCAATCCTTAGCTTCTTCTACAACTAATACCATTCCATCTAAAACTTCCTTGACCTCAACCGAACTCCCCTTGCTTATCACTCCGGACTTGACGGTTGCGTTCCAATACTCTCCATTAACAAAGATCTTCCCCTTTTCAGCTATATTAGAAACAGCCCTTCCCTTCTGTCCAATCAACCCCTCGATTCCTGTAGCAACCTTCCTTTTATGGGCTTTTACAACACTATACACGATAAAGGCCAATACTGAGGCAAATACCAACGCCAACGTAACAACATATACCATATTTACCGTCATTCCTGGCATCTCAGCTATGTCAACAAGATAAATTGAGCCTAAAACAATAGCTACAATACCTCCAAGCCCCAGCACCCCGCTTGGCACAAACAGCTCAGCACCTAAAAGGAGGGATCCAACAACAAGCAAAAGCACCCCGCCTAAATTTATCGGTATTATCTGATAGGCGGCAAGCGCTAAAATCAGGCAGATGACCCCAACCACTCCGGGCAGAATAGCACCCGGATGGTATAACTCGATAGATATACCCGTGGTTGCCCCCAACCACAGAAGCTGCACGACATTTGGATCTGAAATGGTATTTACAACCTTCTGCTTAAAAGAAATCCTGTATCTGAGCCTCGAAGCGCCGCTAAAATCCCCTAAAATCACCTCTTTGCCGCCAACCTTTACCTTAAACCCCTTGATTTTTCTCAATAGCTCGTCAATATCCCTTGCCACAAAATCAATTACACGCTTCTTCAAGGCTTCCCTCTCCGTAAGAGAAGCGCTTTCTTTCACCGCTTTCTCCGCCCACGCGGCATTCCTATTCCTTTCCTCGGATATGGCTTTTACCATCGCAACAGTTATATTTTCAGCCTTTGTGCGAAGATCGCTCTGTATATTCGAGCCGTTGCCCATAACAGGGTGCGCAGCTCCAATGGATGTGCCGGGAGCCATGGCAGCCACATGGGCAGCCATAGTAATAAAGACACCTGCTGATGTGGCAGAGGCGCCGCTTGGGCTTACATAAAATACTATCGGTATATCTGAATCAAAGATTGCCTTTACCATGTCTTGGGCTGTCTGAAGCAAGCCTCCAGGGGTATCAAGCTCCACTACAATAAGCCCTGCTCCTATCCTTCTTCCTTCAGAGATTGCGGATCGCAAATAATCCCCCGTGCCTGGCAAAATCCCCATATCCATATCGAGGATCATAACAAGCCCTTTCTGCGGGGCTTCCGCCACCGCACAATGCCCACCTGAAAAGGGCCCACCTGAAAGGCCCCATAAGACTATGGAGCAGAGGAAAATTCTCCACAGCTTTAGGGCGCTATTGCTCATATTTAGATTCCCCGCTAAATCCCGCCTCTTTTCACAGTTATCAAACATATCGCTTACTTTAACTGTTTAGCTCCGCCAAAACTACTTTTAAATGCTCCCAAAAAGTTCTCTTTTTCTCCGGATGTTTTGAAACATCAGTAGGGCTTAGTGTCACTATAACATGGAACCCTTTCCACTCTAAAAGCCTCCCATATCCTATAGAGAGCGCATCACTTCCCAGGATGTGATCTGCAGCACTCTGCCCCAATATTATCACAATATCGGGGTTAAATTTGGATATAACGGATGCTCCATCACTCTCCTCATCGAGATACACGACGGGCACACCTTCCATTTTCAAGCCAAACTCAATCGCCCTATCCAACAGCTCCCGCCCTTCTCTGGTTTCATCCATACCTACAAATAAAAGAGGGCAAGAGGTGCGAAATCTGTCAACCAGCTCTTTCGGAATGCCATAAGGGTAATTGCGCCGCAAAAAGCGCTCAACGCTCTTTAGAGCATGTCTTTGAGAAGATATGCTGTGCCTCATCTGCCCTGCATTTGTTAATTACTATAGCTTCAAAACCGCATCCAAAATCTTATTTGCCACCCTGCTTTTATATGTAGTTGCAACCTCATCCTGTCTGCCAGCCCTGTTAATGATCCACACCCTGTTTGTATCAAGTTCAAGGGCTTCATTGGCAAAATTTCCAACCATAATATCAGCGTTTTTCTTTTCGAGCTTATCTCTCACATAACTTATTAAATCCTCAAGTTCACCGGTTTCTACAGCGAAGCCTACCAAAATAGGCTTATCTCCCTTTCTCGCTGAACCGATCTCAGCCAAAATATCGGGGTTTTCCAAGAGGGGTATCGAGGATGCGATGTCCTTTTTCTTAACCTTAACATCCGATGTTGTAGCAGGCCTGAAGTCCGCAACAGCGGCAGCCATAATAACAACATCAGGGGGATTTCCGTTTGAGAGCACCCTATCCATCACCTCCTGCTTCATCTCAAGTGCAGACACCACAGGAATAGTGCTTACCTCTCTGGGAACCCGTACTGGAACAGGTCCATGTATCAATTCGACAGTCGCGCCCCGCCTAAAGGCCTCCCGAGCAATAGCAACACCCATCTTCCCCGATGAGCGGTTGGAGATAAACCTGACAGGATCTATCGCTTCTCTCGTAGGACCAGTCGTAACTAAGATATGTTTACCCTCAAAATCATGCACAGAGAGGCTTCTTCGCACCCTGTGAAAAATCTCCCACGGAGGAGCAAGCCTTCCCAGACCTTCCCATCCGCAAGCGAGCTCTCCATCTTCCGGATCAACTATATCAACTCCCAGTGCCTTCAATTTCTCTATGTTTTCAACTGTAACGGGATTGTTCAGCATATTTACATTCATTGCGGGACATACCAATATATTAGCCTTAGTAGCCAAAGCGACAGTGGAAACGGCGCATTCTGCCAAACCGTGCGCTATCCTTGCAATAATGTTTGCAGTAGCGGGAGCGATAACCAAAACATCCGCCCAGTCGGCAAGTTGTATATGGCTTGTACCGAGTTCGGCATCTTCGTCAAATATGTCAATTAAAACCGGCCTGCCGGTTATAGTCTCCATAGTTAGGGGAGATATAAATTCAGCGGCCTCTGTAGTCATAATGCACGACACATTATACCCCCGCTTGACAAGAAGTCGTGCAAGCTCCGCAGACTTATAAGCCGCTATTGACCCCGTAATGCCCAGTGCGACATTTCTCTTTTCCCTCTCAGCTCCCATTTACATTCTCCTT
>RFKT01000267.1 GCA_003694225.1 Candidatus Dadabacteria bacterium | reverse complement strand
CCTAAGGGAAGGATTAAGTTTCCGTTCTTTGGAAAAAGCGTCAATAAAACTTATAAAATCCGGGGAAGAGAAGGTAATCTTAGGGTAACTTAAATATGCTATGTAATATGGGCGGTATTTTGCAAAGAGAGAGTGAAACTTGTCAGTTCCAAAGACTGGGTTGTGTGAAAATAGCATTATAGGAAGCCTCAAAGCCGCAATGTTCCCCATCATATAAGCGCATGAAGCATAGTCTTTGCAGTTTAAAAACATCCCATCCAATTTTTTCTCTTTAACTCTTGTGAGCAGTTCCTTATGGAGATCCTTTAATTCTGGGGTGGGGATGATCTCTGAGGCCTTTCTCCTCAGCACCGACCTTATGAGATAATTTATGCGGCTGTTTGCAGGCGCCCCGTCATACATTATTCCCAGCCGTTTAACGCCATTTTGCACCATCTTTGACATAAGCTCTTTTATGCCGGCTTCAAGGCTGGGCGATATCCTAAAGACATACGTGCCGAGTGTTTTTATGGGGAAAAGAGCTCCTACGCTCATTATTACGATTCTTCTGTTTCTCGCCGCATGTGCTGCCTGCGAGGTTTCTTCATCGCAAAATGTAATGATAAATTTTGCATGAAATATTCTTATAAGCCCCCCCGCCGCATCTTGAGCCTTTTTGCCTTCACCACACTTTCCATCTTTAAAGACGAAAGAGTAATTAAAATATCTAGATCTTCGATTTAGGTGCCCCTCTAGCGTAGATGCCAAGTCTTTAAGCGCTTTACCGATCTCTGATTTCTCGCCTGTAAGGGGTAAAATAAAGCCTATGACAACTTGTTCCCTGCGTCCTAGCGGCGTTTGTGCATATAACCTAATTGGGTGGAGCCAGACAGCCATCCCAATAAAAAAGTGTATCAGGCACATAATGATGGACAAAGCAGCCATAACTACTTATTATCATGTTTTTGGCAATGAGGCATCAGCATAGTGTTTGATTAACCGATTTTTCCAAATAGGAGCTGTAACATTATGAAGGGAAAAAGACTGTTAGTTTTTATAGCCGTAGATACTGTTTTGGTTTTGATTTTGGTGCTTTTTGCATGGCGCTTTATCTTTAGTGGTGAGGAAGAGATTGGAAGCAAACCCATCTCTGCTGCTACTGTCGGGACAGATAACGGAAGGAGAGAGATTGTGGACTTGAGGGTAGATGCTGCTGAAGATAGAGAAGTAGAGAGTGAAAAGGCCGTGGGCAATGGAAAGAGTGTTGTAGTTGATAATAAGGATTATGGCAATGTTGGTGATGAGCAGGAAGAAAAGTTAGAAGGAGAAAATGAGGATTCTGAGGAGAATACTAAAGACAAGATTATCCAGAGGATTGCCGATATGACGCCTGAAGAGATAGAAAGGCTGGGTCTTACAAAATTCTCAGATCTAATAAGGCATGCCGCCGGCAAAGATTCTACTGATGTAGATGAGGATGATACAGATCTTTCCCCTGAAGACAGGGGAGCTCTATTTGCCGATAAGATAGAAAAGCTAACAAAAAGAATGAAGGCTAAGGAAGCTAAGGAATAAGTCTTTTTAATGAAAGAATCATTTTGAGATAATGTTTGACTTACCTCCTGTGTCTGTGTATATTACACATCACTAAGCCTATGCTGTTAGATGTATATAGGCTCTAAGGGATGGAGAGCCGCATCGGCCTGATATGTTACTCGCATGGATGTATCTGGAGCGGTTTTGTATGGATCTCTATCTTGGATTCTTTCGAGGGGCGGTTCTTCAGAGCAATCAAGGCCGGGGCGCATTTCAGCGGGCATAGTTCTATAATTATATATATGTAACTAATTAGGATGTGTAATATGACCTTCAAAGCAGCCTTGTTCACCATTATGTCGCGTCGTATAAAGACTTTTGTTCATAGCGTTTATTCTTCTATAGGGATATCGGGGGGGGTTGTTGTTGGAAGCGCTGCCACACTTATAATTTTATCTTGCTTTATCTGCGAAGAGGCCTTTTCTGCTGTATTATGCCAGCGAAAAAATGGAAGGCGGGCTATGGTAAAAAGGCCAACCCGAATACAAGCAGTGGTAGTTGCAGATAGTGAACCGTGCCCCAGAAGATTTAGAAAGGTAGGCACTATAGCTTCTCTTGAGGATGTTGAATCAGTGGCAAGGCAGATTATAGCCTCACAGATGGGGGAGATACAGTCTCAACTTATTAGTATGCTTAGCAATACAGGAATAGTAGGACCTCAAGGACCTGAGGGTCCCCGCGGCCCGACAGGGCCTCAGGGAGTTACAGGGCTTAGAGGGCCTCAAGGAGCAACGGGGGCTACCGGCCCTCAGGGACCTGCGGGAGAGCAAGGCCCGCCGGGTCCGCAGGGAGTAAGGGGAGCAACAGGGCCTCAAGGACCTACAGGCGCTCAAGGAGCTACGGGGCTGCAAGGGCCTCCCGGCTCCCATTTTAACAACATGGTTATTTATAGGTATAGGTTTCCGTATGACCAGCCGCATCCTCCCATAACCTTGCAGATTCCGGGAACGCATGCTCTGTGTGTGATTTTAAGCAATGATGACTACTCTCGCAGGGAAGATTGGGGCAGAACCGTTACAACGGTAAGACCTGTCAATATATCCGGTTTGCTTGCAGATATTCCAACTGTAAATACTGGCAGTCAGGTTTCAATACAGTCAGTAGTCTCACCGCCTGACAATTCTCTCGGTGAACGGGCTTGGGAGTTGGTAGTTTATGCCCAGCCTGATGGGGGCAGCGTGGTGTCGCATATGTATATAAATGTTGATGTTGGATGCTTTAAAAGCTAAGTTTAAGAGCTTGTTTGTACCTCAATTCCCTGACTCTACACAGTTATATTTATATTTGACGGTAT